>JBMYXZ010000009.1:0-23012 GCA_049608925.1 Alphaproteobacteria bacterium
GGGGATTATGATGACTTAAATTATTGCTCACAAAGACTGGGGCACACTCTAATGAATGATCACTTGCAGAACAAATATCGCAAAACTGCGCATTCAACAAAGAAAAACAAAGAAGAACAGATAATGCTCTATTAAAAAAACAACTCATAAAAATAAACTCATGTATAGAATTACTACAAACTGTGAAGAATATATAATAAAAAACCAAATAGGTCAATAAATATTCATCAATAGATTTCAATTATTCAATACTATATGTTTAGTCCCATAAGTCCTCTTTCGGCGGTGAAACAGCATAATATACACCATCACAATCTGGGACTAAACATAGTTTTCATCTGCTGAGTATGCCTTAGAGTGGACTCCGTGAACAAGTCACGGAGCGTCAGAGTGTGGATCGCAAGGACGGCAGCGTTCTTAGAAATTACTTCTTCGCAGCCGCAATGTTAAAGAAAGCCGGCACATTCTCTCCAAAACCTTTTACAGGATTTGTAGGAACTTTGGGTAGTTCTTGCGCGGGCTTCTTTTCAGGCTGCTTGCTGGTTGTCTTAGGCGTTGCAGCTTTGTCGTTGCGAGGTTTTGGGGCAGCCTTTTTACGCTGCTGCTTGCCTTTTGCGGGTGCTTTCCCAGCTGTAAAAGGTTCGCCTGTTGTGTAATCGATAATAGCGCTTTTGGTTGAGCTTACAATTGCGTTCCATTGTTCCTGTTCGTCAGGCGTCAAGAAAGTCATCGCTTTGCCTTCTTGACCAGCGCGGCCTGTGCGGCCAATTCTGTGGATATAGTCTTCTGCATTCTGCGGCACATTGTAGTTGAAGACGTGGCTGATGCTGTCAATATCCAGCCCGCGCGCAGCAACATCACTGGCTACCAAGATATTGATATCTCCGTTGCGGTAGGCTTCCAGCGTTTCGGTGCGCTTTGTCTGTGTAAGATCTCCATGCAGAGTGCCGCAGTTAAACTTACTGCGCTTCAAGGAGATACATAAATTCGTCGCGTCTTTCTTGCGATTGCAGAAAATAATAGTGTGCTTAAGCTCTTCCTTGCCAAGTATATCTTTCAGCGTTCCACGCTTGTCTTTATCTGATGTTGGAATAACATACTGCGTAATTGTGGTGGCCGTTTGCGTTGGTGGCGAGACAATCACCTCAACTGGGTCTTTCAAAAAAGTATTAGCCAGACGCTTGATTTCTTTTGGCATGGTTGCTGAAAACAGCAATGTTTGCTTCTTGTGCTTTACAATGCTGAATAGCTTTTCAACATCTGGGATGAAACCCATATCCAGCATGCGGTCAGCTTCGTCGATCACGATCAGCTTGATATCATTCAGCAGAATATGGCCACGATCAAATAAGTCTAACAAACGCCCGGGTGTTGCAATTAATACGTCAACGCCTTTTTGTAGGGTTTTTTGTTGCTCAACAGGAGACTCACCACCAATCAGCAGAGCGTGCTTTAGCTTTGTTAGTTTACTGTAGTTCTGAAAATTCTCAACAACTTGGGCTGCCAGCTCTCTTGTAGGGATCAAGATCAGGGAGCGCGGCATACGAGCGCGTGCACGACCTGATGACAGCAGATCAATCATCGGCAACGTAAAGGAGGCCGTTTTACCTGTCCCCGTTTGAGCACAGCCAAACACATCGCGTCCTTGCAGGATGTGCGGGATAACTTGCGCTTGAATGGGGGTTGGCTTGTCATAGCCAACCGCTGCGGTTGTGGCTATGGTGACGTCTGATAAACCTAAATCTTTAAACTGCATGTATACTTTCTTGCTTGATCCACCATCACATTCTCATTATGACAGGGAGTCACTAAAATTCTGCTAACACAGAAAAGTATCGGTATAATAAGCAATTATAGCTATTTGTAAATGCAAAAATGGCTGAATTTATAGCTTAGTGTGGCGAAGATGCCGCAAAATTGCTCTTATAGCACCTGCAGCATGTCAATCATGCGGTTAGCAAAACCCCATTCGTTGTCATACCAAGCCAGAACACGACATAGAGTGCCATCCATGACTGTTGTTTGGGTTGCATCAAACGAAGCGCTAAACGGGCAGTGGTTAAAGTCAATGGACACCAAGGGTGCTGTGACGATTCCAATTACCCCTTTCATCGGTCCTTCGGCTGCTGTTTGAACGGCGTGGTTGATCTCCTCTACAGAAGTTGCACGAGATGCAGTGAATGTGAAGTCAATCATTGAGACATTTGGTGTCGGCACACGAATTGCGGTGCCATCGAGCTTGCCGGCAAGCTCAGGTAGAACCAACCCTACGGCCTTTGCGGCCCCGGTTGACGTTGGAATCATAGACAAAGCTGCTGCACGCATTCGGCGTTTGTCTTTGTGCATTGTATCGACTAATCTTTGATCGGCTGTATAAGCATGGATAGTTGTCATATAGCCGTTTTCAATGCCAACAGACTTATGCAGAACGCTAGCTATAGGCGCGAGACAGTTTGTCGTGCAAGATGCATTTGAGACAATCTTATGACTGTCATCGATTGTGTCGTGATTGACGCCATAGACAACAGTCGCATCAACATCACCAGCTGGGGCTGAAATCAGCACTTTTCTGGCGCCTGCTTGCAGGTGCTTGTTACCCCCATCACGGGAGGCAAAACGGCCAGAACACTCCAGCACTATATCGACACGATCTTTATCCCAGGGTAGTTCTTGCGGATTGGGAATCGACGTTAGGGACATGTCGCCCAAGCCGATATTCATGCTTTCTTTTGTGGTTGTAACATCACCTGGGAAAGTTCCATGCACGGAATCGTATTTGAACAGGTGAGCGTTATCATCGCTGTCGCCCAAATCATTAATGGCAACGATTTCCATGTCAGCAGGCTTGCGCTCGGCAAAAGCTCTTAGAGCCAGGCGGCCGATGCGTCCAAAACCGTTAATTGCAATACGCGCCATAGTTAGTCTCCTTTTGCGATGCTGCGTGCTCGTTCCACAACAGCATCAACAGTAATGTTAAAATGTTTAAATAAGTCTTTTGCAGGGGCAGAAGCGCCAAATGATCGCATGCCGATGAAGTTCTTGTCAGTATCAACAAAGCGATCCCAGCCAAATGGACACGCCGCCTCGATGCCAATCCGTCTTTGCCGAGGCCCCAGAATTTGTTCATCATTTTTAAATAGCTCCCAACACGGGACAGAAACAACTGTCGCCCGGATGCCTTCCTTCGCAAGGGTCTCACGAGCATCCATCGCAATGGAGACTTCTGATCCGGTTGCGATCAGCGTTACATCGCGATCTACCTCAGAGCCACTAAGAATGTACCCTCCATTCGCTGACAAATTATCAGCACTTGATCTATAGGTGGGCAAGCCTTGACGCGTTAAAACAATGATTGAGGGAGTTGATCGATTTTCAATTGCAAGTTGCCAGCATTCAGCGACTTCAACACCATCACAAGGGCGAAAGACGTTCAGATTAGGCATCGTCCTCAGGCTTGCGAGGTGCTCGATCGGTTGGTGAGTTGGGCCGTCTTCTCCCAAGCCAATGGAATCGTGGGTCATCACAAAGATTGTGCCAATCTCCATCAAGGCAGCAAGACGGATTGATGGGCGACAGTAATCTGTAAACGTCAAGAAAGTACCGCCATAGGGTATGACTCCGCCATGCAATACCATGCCATTCATTGCTGCGGCCATGCCGTGTTCACGCACACCGTAATAGACGTATTGTCCGTCAAACTGGTCTTTGCCAATTGGACGCATGGAAGCACCCTTTGTATTGTTGGAGCCTGTAAGGTCCGCAGATCCGCCAATAAGTTCTGGGATGGCATCGCCCAAATCTGTCAGCAGGTTTCCTGAAAGTTGCCGTGTTGCCTTAGTGGGGGCATCCTTGATGATTGCATCAATGTAAGCGTTAATAGCATCCGTCCAATTGTCGGGTAGCGTGCCCTCTAGGCGCCTAAGGAATTCCGCATTATTGGTGCTGCGATCTTGCCAGGCTTGGAATGTATCTGTGCTACGTTGGCCTGCCTGACGCCATGCAGACAGAACGTCGTCTGGGATGTCAAAGGGCGCATGAGGCCAACCCAAAGCTTCGCGCGTTGCGGCAATTTCATCATCCCCTAGCGGGGCACCATGGGTTGCCGACGTGCCAGCCTTATTCGGCGAGCCAAAGCCAATCGTGGTTTTACAGGCAATCATTGATGGCAAAGGTGATTGCCGGGCCGTTTCAATGGCTTTAGCAATGGCAGCATGGTCATGACCATCCACTTGCTGGACATGCCACCCACAGGCGCGAAAGCGATCAAGCTGATTATCTGAAACAGATAGGTCTGTCGCTCCATCAATGGTGATACTGTTGTCATCAAAAAAGACTGTAAGCTTGTCCAAGCTTAGATGGCCTGCCAGCGAGATCGCTTCATGAGAAATGCCTTCTGCAAGGCAGCCGTCTCCTGCAAACACATAGGTGCGGTGATCAACTAGGTCGTCTCCGAACTTAGCATTCATAAGCCTTTCTGCCAGTGCCATACCAACAGCATTGGCAATGCCTTGTCCCAAAGGTCCTGTGGTGGTTTCAATGCCTAAGGAATGATCAACTTCGGGATGTCCTGCTGTATGGTAGCCAAGCTGGCGAAAGTTTTGCAGCTGATCAAGGGTCATGCCTTCATAGCCGGCTAAATAATTAACGGCATACAGCAGCATCGATCCATGGCCATTTGATAGGACAAAGCGATCGCGGTCAGCCCATGTAGGGTTTTTGGGGTCAAACTTCAGGTATTTAGAAAACAACACTGTTGCTATATCGGCCATCCCCATGGGCATGCCTGGGTGGCCAGATTTTGCTTGTTGTACAGCATCCATGGACAAAAAGCGGATGGCATGTGCCATGTTTTGCTGCAACGCCTGGTCCGGCTGTAGCTGATTAATTGTGTTCAATGAAGACCTCATTTTTCCTAAAACCTGTACCCTAATATTGTTACCTTACTTCATAGCCAATCCTATTCTATTTGAAAACCCCAAAAATATAGCGTAAACAAAAGAAGGACATGATTCAGGAGCCAAACAATTATTATCGGATTAGGTGGCGATATTGTTGATATCAACCGCGTACGACAGACAATTGAGCGCTTTGATAGCAAGTTCGAAGGCCGTGTCTTTACGGACAGCGAGCGTGCCTTGGCTGAAAAGTCTGCGGACCGTTTTGCGTATTATGCCAAACGCTTTGCTGCCAAGGAAGCTTTTGTCAAAGCGCTTGGTACAGGCGTGGCTCAGGGGGTGTCGTGGCAAGATATGGAAATATCCAACTTAGACAGCGGAAAGCCTACAATTGCGATATCTGGTGCTGCCGG
Source organism: Alphaproteobacteria bacterium (assembly GCA_049608925.1). GTDB lineage: Bacteria > Pseudomonadota > Alphaproteobacteria > JAGOMX01 > JAGOMX01 > JBMYXZ01. The sequence continues at coordinate 5,309 of JBMYXZ010000009.1, forward strand.
AAAGATTCTGAAGTCCCTGACGCCAAAAGGTAAGTCTGTGAATATTCACCTGTCTCTGTCTGACAGCGACACGATGGCGCAAGCAGTGGTAATTATCGAATGCGTGTAGTTCCGCTAAACTCTCTCGAAGATACAAAAAAGCTGGCCGAAGAGCTGGCTGCTGTTGCTCGGGTTGGGGACGTTATCGCTTTACAGGGAGATTTAGGGGCCGGGAAGTCTACCTTTGCGCGCTATTTTATCACCGCTTGTAATCCCGAGATTTCTGAAGTCCCGAGCCCTACTTTTACCTATGTTCAGCTATATGATACACCGAAATTTCCCATAGCACATTTTGATCTATATCGCGTGGAAGATCCCATGCAGCTGGTGGAAATCGGCATGCAAGAAGCGTTGGATACGGCAGTATCACTGATAGAGTGGCCGTATCAGGTGCGCGGTGTAGAGTACCCAAATAAGCTGGAAGTGACGTTGGAAGTGTCAGATTCAGGACGCCGCGCGGTTATTAAGCCTGACGCATCTTGGCAAGATAGAGTTGGGTGACACCCACCAAAAAAGCTTGAAAATATAACCTGGTAATTTATACTCCCAGCGTGAATTACAGATTATAGCGATGGGTAGATTGGATATTCTGTGTATAGGGGGGGCGCATTTTGATGCTCACCTAAAGTGCTTAAGAGAGTTTAAAATGGGTCAGAGCAACCCTGTCAGTGGTGTAAAAGCCCTGGGAGGTGTCGCCAGCAACCTTGCCGTGCACTTTAAACACTATGGCCACAATGTGGCAATCCAAACGGTTTGTGGATACGATTATTCAGTTATTCCCTATCTCCAGCGTTTTGGCATTGATACGTCCCTTATTAAAACACTAAAACGTATTCCTACTGCATCCTATACAGCAGCAATTGATCCTCGAGGCAATATCATTGCGGCCCTGGAAAACACGGAAATTTATAACTCGATGACACCAGACTTTTTTGAAGACGAAAAAGACGAAATGGTAAAGTACCCTGTTTGGGTTGTTGAAGTTAATATCCCTGAAGAAAGTGTTGAAAAAATTGCTAGCCTGCTACCCGAGGGCAATAGATGCTTTGGGATTATGGTGAATCCATACAAGGCGCCGCGCATGCGACCTATATTGGATAAGCTCGAGATATTGTTCTGCAACAAGCTGGAAGTGCAATCATTTTGCGATGTTAAAATAACCTCTATTGAACAAGCCAAACAGGTGGTCAAATCGATTAAAGACATGGGACCTAAAAAAGTCTTCATGACGATGGGGGCCGATGGCATTGTATATGCGGATGAAAATGATGTTGTGTTCTGGGAGGTTCCAGAAGTAGAAATTGTTAACGAAATTGGCGCTGGTGATGGATTTGCGGCCGGCGTGATTGAAGCAATGCTTCATGGCAAAGAACCGTTCGAGGCCGTACAAGAAGGCTTTAAATTGGCGCATCAAGTGCTGAAGTGTTCCAACAGCGCGCATGGCAGGCTGGCCTATCCGTAATAAACCCCCTTTACACGGTGGGTTTTTTCAGGGTATTCCAGGACTAGAAATAATTATATAACAGGTGGTAAGGGTTATGGCTAAGATTCTGTGTATTGGTGCGGCGCACTTTGATATTCATATGAAGTGTATGAAAAAGTTTATAACTGGGCAAAGTAATCCCGTAAAATCATTGTACTCTATGGGCGGCGTTGCCTGCAACATGGCTTTGCATCTTGCCCATCTAGATCACCAAGTTGCGATGAAATCTCTGACTGGCTCTGACACAACGATTGCCCCGCAGATGCAGGATCATGGAGTTGACACCTCGATGATTGATGTTGTCCCCGATGGTATTTCGGCATCCTATATTTCTGCATTAGACAAAGATGGCTTTGTAATTATGGGCTTGGCAAATATGCAGCTTTATAATCAGATGGGCGCGTCATTTGTCAGGCGGCATTGTGCGCGTGCCTTGAAATATCCGCATTGGGTTATAGACTTGAACCTGCCAGAAGAAGGCGTGGAAGCAGTCAAAGAAGTCATGACTGATGATCAAAAATGTTACGTTTCTATGGCATCACCAGCAAAAGCTAAACGGATGTTCCCGATATTATCACGAGCAGATGCATTGTTCGGCTGTGCAGCGGAATACTCGGAAGCTCTGAATCAGGATATTGACTCGATTGAAGCTGCTAAAGCGACTGTGCGGGATATGCTAGACCGTGGGCCGAAACATGTCTTTTTAACCATGGGTAAAGATGGTGTCGTCGCAGGTCATGGAGATACTGTTAAACACTGGCCAGCATTGCCGGTTGAAGTTAAAAACGATGCGGGTGGAGGTGATGCATTCGCCAGTGGAGCGATTGATGGGCTGATCAACGATTTACCACTAGAGACAGTTGTCGGACAGGGGCTCGTTGCTGCAACTTATGCCGTATCATGCCCCTATACTTCACAAGGGTATATGTCGCGTGCCGAGATGATAAACTACAGAGCGGCTTAATATAGGATAAAATTAGTGCATTCTTTGATTGTTTTTAGTGATGAAGTGAAAGCCGCAAAAGATGCGGGTAAGCCTATTGTGGCATTAGAATCTACTGTGGTGTCGCACGGTCTGCCGTATCCACAAAATGTTGAAACAACACATGCGATGTGTGCCGCTGTGCGATCCAGTGGGGCTGTTCCTGCCGTAATTGCCTTGATAGATGGCAAAATTCACGTAGGTTTGACAGAGGCGCAATTACAGCTTTTTGCAAAGCCAGATGCTGCCATATCAATTGCCAAAGTTAATCGTCAGAACTTTTCCTTTATTCTTAGCCGGAAGTCGCTGGGTGCTACTACGGTCGCTGGTACGATGATGAGTGCAGCTCTCGCCGGAATAAAGGTTTTTGCCACTGGGGGTATTGGGGGTGTACATCGCGATGTTGCAGAGTCTATGGACATTTCTGCTGATCTTGTCGAATTGTCCCGAACACCAGTCTTGGTTGTTGCCAGTGGCGCGAAGTCTATCTTAGACATCAATAAGACCCTTGAATATCTCGAGACCTGGGGTGTCCCGGTTGTGGGTCATCAGACAAACTGTTTTCCCCATTTTTACACGTCGAAGAGTAATGATTTGCTTGAGATGACTCTCGATTCTGCAGATGATATTAGGGCGTATTCTGAAAAGCATTGGGAAATTTCTCAGTCGGGCATCTTGGTTGCAAACCCAATTCCAGCTGAGGATGAAGTGCCAAGCAAAGAAGTCGAAAAATGGGTGGCGCACGCAATGGCTGAAGCCAAGCGTGAAGGCATCTCTGGGCGTAAAATAACACCTTATCTTCTCGGTAAGGTTGCACAGATATCTGGTGCAAAATCTATAGACGCAAATATTGCGTTGCTAATCAATAATGCGAAAGTTGCAGGGCAAATCGCAACGTCTACTTAGTCACCATCTGCCGTGCTGATTCGTCCTTGCTGTTTAGGTCGCGCTCAAGAATTCTTTGATTGTGGCGATAGGACTCTTCCAGCTCGCCTTTCCTTTTTTCATGGAATGTCTTGAATGACTTTTTATGAACAGTTGTCCCTTTCAGGCGCAAATCAGGCTCGGGCAGGACTGTCCTGCCAAAGGGGGATCCTTGCCCCAATGGGAATCTTTCCCGCCCGAAATCGACGGCAAATACATCGGTTGAAGAAATTAAAAATACTGCTGCAGCAGAGAAAATGATAGCTTTAAACATTATACCCTCACAAAAAACTAAAGATTACTACATCTTAATTGTAGCAAGAGAGGGTAAATATTCAGTAAATTTCGCTGCTGCCGTTAATGAAGAGTATACGTTTTTTTTGTAGATCCTGCTTTCAACAGGTCTGTCAATAGTCTACAATAAAAGAAAAAACTTTTTGGGGATTTAGCTATATGACGTCGATGCTGCGGGTTTTTCTTGCTTTCTGCCTGTTGATTGCCACACCTACCTGTGCCACGGGAGAGTCCACAAAAGGGGCTGCGATCATTCCTCAGGATCAGGAACTGAAAAAGAAATTTGAAAATGATATTACCTTGCGCCAAGCTGCGATGTTCTTTGCCAGTGTCGCGCGTCATGCACGTGAAAACTATGTCGAGCCTGTGACATACGAAGAACTGCTGACTGGGGGCTTAGAAGGCATGCTGTCGGCGCTTGATCCACATTCAACGTATCTCGATAAGAAAAAATTTAATGAGTTGCGTAACCAGACACAGGGGGAGTTCGCGGGTCTAGGTGTTGAAGTGACAATGGAAGACGGCCTGGTTCGTGTTGTGTCCCCCTTGGATGAAACGCCAGCTTCGAAAGCAGGCCTGGAGCCTGGCGACCTGATCATTCTGATTGATAAAAAGCCAGTGTTTGGTCTGTCGTTAATGGAGGCTGTTGATAAGCTGAAGGGCAGGCGAGGTACCGAGGTTGAAGTCACCATTAGGCGTGAAGGCAAAGAAGATTTTGATGTCACCCTTACCCGAGACATTATTAAAATTGTCCCCGTTAAATGGCGCGTTGAAGAAGATGTTGACTATATCAGAATCCGGACATTTAATGAAGAAACGACGGATGAAGTCAGAAAAGCTGTTCGCGGGATTAAGGCTGAAATCAGTGACATTATCAAAGGGGTTGTGTTGGACTTTCGTAATAACCCAGGTGGCTTGTTCGAGCAAGCAACAGAAATGGCAGATTTGTTTATTGATGAAGGCGTTCTGGTGTCGATTAAAACACGGCATGGTGAGACAGCACAGCATATCCGCGCAACACCAGGAGACATTCTAGACGGCATTCCCATTGCTGTGTTGATCAATGGCGGCTCAGCATCGTCCTCTGAGATTGTTGCGGGCGCCTTAAAGGAACACAAGCGTGGTATTGTGTTAGGTACGCGTTCATATGGTAAGGGATCGGTGCAAACAGTTGTGCCTTTGGCAAACAATGGCGCCATAATGTTGACGACGGCTTTGTATCATACACCATCCGGAATTTCGATCCAGAAGGAAGGTATTACGCCGAATATCGAAATCAAGCAAGCTGTGGATATCAAGTTGCTGGACGAAGGTGAACGCTTCCGCGAGGAAGATTATGATTCGGCGATTGAGCGCGGTAAAAGCTTGCAAGATGCAAAAGCTGACAAAAAATCTATAAAATCTAAGCAGGTTCCTGGCAAAGAAGGGGATGAAGAAGGCGAAAATGACGAGCCTGTTGACCTTCAGCTAAGAAGAGCACTTGATGTTCTTCGCGGGATCAGCTTTTATAGGAGTGGAAATTTAAAAACCTAAAGGAAGCTGTTTTTCATGTCGCGATCATTGATGGGAGCCTGGATATTTTTTGTGCTGTTGATCTGCGGCATGGTTGGCTGGGGGTATTTTGCCTCGCCTCCAAAGCTGGATATCGCTGCAACACCGTACTTTGAAGCGAAACTGGAAGCCCCTTCCGAGGCTGTCAGTCTTGATGCATCTGAAAATATTGTTCTGGAGCAATCCGCATCGGTGCGAGATACACCGCTTGACGAAGGGATTTTCCCCGTTGCGGTGACAGAAAGGACTGCCAAGGGTCCACTCCCCCGTATTTCAGATGGTGGACAGGCCATTTGGCAGGTTCATCAATCAAAAAGCGTCGAGATTGATGCGGAAAAGCCTCAGCTTGCCATTGTATTTAATGGCTTAGGATTTGATCAGGAAACTTTGAAGTCGGTGATTGATGATTTCCCTGCAGGTGTGACACTTGCTGTCCAACCATTTGCTCCATATTTGCAAAATATCATCAAGGACGCGCGCCAAGCAGGACATGAAGTATTGTTAATTGCCCCGATGGAGCCCAATAACTTTCCCACCGATGATCCTGGGCCGTATACTTTGCTGACGGGCCTGGATGGCGAAGATAATCTTGATCGCCTTCACTGGGTGCTAAGCCAAGCAGGCGGGTATGTTGGCATTACAAACGGGATGGGCGAGAGATTCCTGTCTTCCCCAGAGGATGCAAAAGTAGTTTTCCAGGAATGTAGCAAGCGTGGTATCGGGCTGGTTGAAGTCGATCGCAGCTTTCGCAGTAAAGGCAAAGAACTCGCCGGTGATACCAAGGCGCCGTATTGCAGGATTTCTCAGGAAGTCAGCTTGCAAGATGATGACACATTGGACGAACAGTTGGGCGTGGTGCTTAGTTATGTGAAGCTTAAAATGCAAGCAGGTGTGTCCATTGATGTTACCCCTGGGGTGCTGAATAAAATCGCCGAATGGATGAAAAAAGCCCAAGAAGAAGGGGTGCAATTTGTCCCTATTAGTACGTTGATCTCCCCAGATGGACAAGGTTCCTGATGCGCTGGCCGCCGCGTCTAAACCGTCCTTATCGACCCTGTGTAGGGATTATGCTGGTTAATCGAGACAGGCTGGTCTTTGTAGCTAAAAGAATTGAAGGCCACATAAAATCTAACGCTTGGCAGATGCCACAGGGTGGCGTCGATAAAGGGGAAAATAAGAGAGAAGCCGCCTTACGTGAGTTGAAAGAAGAAATTGGCACCAATAATGTGACGATCTTGGCGCAAGCCAAGCAGGATTATACCTATGATCTGCCGCCAAACCTGATGGGTCGTTTTTGGGACGGTAAATATCGCGGCCAACGTCAGACATGGTTCTTGATGCGCTTTGAAGGTTCTGATGACGAAATTAATATTCATACCGAAGACCCAGAATTTTCTGATTGGCAATGGATAGATTTACCGCAATTACACGACGTTGTTGTCCCCTTTAAACGCGACGTTTATGATGCTGTTGTTGAAGAATTTCGCTGTCTAATTGACGAGATGGACTAAGCCCAGCTATTATCTTTTAGCTTGTAAAGATAAAGAGGCAAATATGTATACTGTAATTCTATCATCGTTTTTACTTTTCTTTGTGCTTCCGGTGCAAGCAATTGAGAAGTACCACATGAAAACTGCTGAGATTACAGATGGAGATATAGTATTTGCCTCTGAGGAAGACTTTGAAGAAGTGCTGCGTGTGGGGTTCTTTCGCATAAAAAGGCCCGACTATATAAATGTTATGCCCGGACGGGACTTTGCACGCACATTCAACAATAACCCCAAATATGTAAATTTTGGCGCGAATGGCTCTTTCCTGGGGTATCTTCTGTCCAGTAATGCCCAAGTAATTCGCTTTGTGCTTGAGCGTGAATTTTGGGGGACAAAAGGTTGGGATACGCTGCCAGAGAACAAAGACCCAAACCTTCCTCCTGCAGTTCAGTTAATGGCTCATCAAATGCACGAACTGGGGGTATTTACGTTGCGGAAGATCATGCATAAATTTGACTTGCCAGAGAAACTATGGGGCAAAGCTACAGCAGGTGTCGTTGACAATAGAGGGTCATCCTATCTAGCCTTTAATCTCTATGACCCGTCTGTAATCTCAAGCCATGCAGCATTCGATGCGCCTGGTCAGGATGCACATACTGACTGGGGATATTTAACGATTCTAGATGTTGTCCAAGAGGGGCTTGAAGCTGAAATCGATGGCCAGTGGCGCCCACTTCATCTTGAAGACGGGTATTTCACAGTGAACTTTGGCGAGCCTCTGCAAAAGCTGTTGCCGGGTGTCAATGCTTGTAAACACCGTGTTGTGCGGCAAACCAATAAGGTGCGTACGTCAATCGTATTGTTCCTCGATCCACGAGAAGGCCCTTATCGTGATACACCTTCAGAAGTTGGCATGGTATGGGATTGGGATCCCGTAAAACGTAAGTTAGTCAATCCCATAGAAGCCACAACTTATTTGTCAGAACTAAGTAGTCAGCTTTATGGGCAGCTGGCCACCAGTGAAGGGTGATGTGACCGGAATATCACTAAATTGGCAAAGTTTGTGACTATGGTCTTGCATTGGACTGTTCAGCCAGGTATGTTGTGTCGTAAACAAGTGCCGCCGTGGCTCAGTGGTAGAGCGCACCCTTGGTAAGGGTGAGGTCGAGAGTTCAATTCTCTCCGGCGGCACCATGATCGCCTAATGTACAATGCCTGCTATCAATCAGGGAGCAAAAAAATGCTAAAAAAAAATTCACGATATGCGCTAGCTTTCTTGGTTATGACTATTGGTCTTGCAGGATCTGTCGGTAGAGCAGACGAGCCCGGTGAAGTTCTAAGAAATACCGATGTAACAGTTGATCAGGCCAAGGTTCTGGTCAAGGAAATCCTAAAAAGTTCACAAGGGCAAAAAGCTCTAAAGGCTCAGGTAGAATACCATCGCCAGGCTGCATCAGGCAGTTCTGATAACACAGGTGCACACTTTGATATTCCTGGAATCAGCACCAGCACAGCCGAAAAAATTATCATGGCTGCAATTGACAATGGAAGTTATGAATGGGTTGGGGAGCAGCGCATTCGCATCTACTGGGAAGCATTGCCGTCACAGCTAGCAGAGTATGGAGCCCCCAAAGGGCAATTGTACCTGGGCACTTATGGCAGAAAATACGGTGATCCTATGCGCTCGCGAAAGATAGCGGTTGAGTTTTCCTTTAAAGGTATTAGTCAGTGGAAAGATCCGTCTGAGCAGATTGATCTTCTTCGCATCACACAACAGATACGTGAAGACAATGGTGGGCGCTTCAGGCGTGTATATCCTGTAAAGCCCACAATGTTTGCGCGCAAGACCTGGTAAAGAATAGAGGTTAAATATGTCGAGTGTTTCTCTTAAACAGTGGATGACCTTGCTTGGGATGTCCGTTCTGGTTGTTTTAGTAAACTTGGACTATTCAGCTGTTAACGTTGCATTGGTTGAAATATCCGAACATATGGACTCGGACTTGAACACATTGCAATGGTTGCTTAGTGGGTATGTCCTTGCTTGGGCGGCATTGGTTATTCCTGGCGGCAAGCTTGCCGATCGCTATGGTAATAGACTGTTTTTGTTGCTGGGAACATGGACGTTCATGATTGCGTCGCTTATCTGCGGTATGGCGCAAAGCATTGAAGTGTTGATCTTTGGCAGGTTGGTACAAGGCCTTGCTGGGGCGTTATTCTTGCCGCCGCTTTATGCCATTACCTTTAAAGCTTTCCCTAAGGAGCAACAGGGTTTTGCCATTGGTGTACTGGGCGTTGGATGTGGCCTAGGTTTGGCTCTTGGACCAACGTTCGGAGGCGCAATCATCGAATATATCAATTGGCGTTGGATCTTTTATCTGATGATTCCTTTCTCAGTTTTGGGAATTATTACTGGTATGACCTGCATTGAAAAAGACCAACCTGAGACTGAAGGGCGGATAGACGGACTGGGTGCGGGCTTATTGTGTGTTGCGATGGCTGCGTTAATGTACGCCTTCAATCAGATAGAGGTATGGGGACTTACAGACAGCCGGTTATTGACAATAGCAGGCGGTGGAGCCTTTGCCTTGATCGCATTCTTGGTGCGTTCTAATGTGATAGAGCATCCGCTGCTTCCAAAAGTTCTGTTTGAGAACCCGACTTTTTTGGCCTCAAATCTAGCTGTGTTTTTATTGTGTTATAACTTCTCCAGTGTACTGGTTGGCATGGGCCTGTATATGCAAAATGTTCTAGGGTATGATTCTTACAAGGCGGGCTATGTCTTCTTGGCGATGACGGTGACCTTTGGCGTATTGTCGCCGGTAGGGGGTAAGTTGGTCGATAAGTTTGGTGGTAAATACGTCGTTGTTGCAGGATTTGCTCTAATGGCTGGTTGCGCGGTTGTGGCCAGTATGTTTACTGCTGATGTAGAGTTCACTCTTCTAATATTGTCGCTGTTCTTGTTCGGTTTGGGGCTGGGTGTCCTGATGCCATCGGTTAATGCGGTGATGCTACAATCAGCTAACCAAGATGCCCTTTCTACGGCATCAGGAATGTTTACGATGATGGCGACCTTAGGGAATACAACAGGTGTTGTGTCATGTACCAGCATCATTGTTGGATATGGCCAAGGGGTCATGCGTGATATGCTAGCCAGTGATGCTACATTGCAGGCATCCGGAGACACATTAATGGCACTTTCTGCATCTGCCCATAGAAATGCAGAATTGCTTGCTCAGCTACCTGATGCCACATCTGGTCTGTTGCTGCTGAATACTATATTTACGCAGGGCTTTAACGTCATGATGATGGGCGTGGCGATCTCAGCTGTACTGGGATTGCTGATCTCTTGGCGCTTTATCCGCTCTGCTTAAGCCTGCTGCCTTAAAGCATGTTTTAGTACCTGCCGAACGTGTGTGACCGGGATTATTTTGATATCCTTGCGCACACTTTCTGCCAGATCTTTTAAGTCCTTTTCGTTTGCCTTCGGAATCAGCACCGTTTTAACACCAGCGCGGTGTGCGCCAATGATTTTCTGCACCAGCCCTCCAATGGGCATGACGTTTCCGCGCAAGCTGATTTCACCAGTCATTGCCACATCTCGCTTTACAGGCGTATTTGACAATGCCGACGCTATAGACGTAACCAACGTAATGCCTGCTGAGGGACCATCCTTTGGTGTTGCGCCCTCTGGGAAGTGTACATGGATATCAGTTTTGTCAAAGCTTGCCGGATCAATATTCAGTTCCTTGGCATGAAAGCGTACATAGGAAAGCGCAGCCTTGGCTGATTCTTGCAATACATCCTTTACACTGCCGGTAATGCGCAGCTGTCCTGATCCTGGATATGCCAGAGCTTCGCATTTCAGCATGCTGCCACCCATAGCGCTGCTATAGGAAAGACCGTTTGTGATGCCTACTTGGTCAGTATCTTCAACTTTTTCCAGCCAAGACAGAATTGGGCCTTCCAAGAAAGTCTCAAGATCCTTCTTTGTTACGCTGCGCGTTATGTACTTTCCGGCTTCAATATCTGAGATAACATAGCGAATAATGCGTTCGAGCTGTTTATCGAGATGGCGCACGCCGGCTCCGTAAGTATATTTCTCAACCAGTTCCTTAAGCAGTTCTTGCGAAAAGGTGATTTCATGGCTCTTAACGTTGTTCTTTTCAAACAAACGCGGAATCAAGTGCTTTTCGGCAATATGGCGTTTTTCCTCAGAAGTGTATCCCTTCAGGTCAATGATATCTAGTCGATCTAACACCGCTTGAGGGACGTTCCTTAGATCATTGGCAGTTGCAATGAACAAGACTTTTGACAGATCAAAACCAAAATCGAGATAGTTGTCACGGAAGGAATCGTTTTGTTCCGGGTCAAGCACTTCCAGCAAGGCTGCATACGGATCACCATGCATAGAGTTCTGGCTCATTTTATCGATTTCATCCAGTAACATCACTGGGTTTGCGGTATCAGCGCGTTTGATTGCCAGCACAATTTGGCCAGGTTCAGAATTAACAAAGGTTAGCTGGTGGCCACGGATAACGTCTTCTCGAGATACGCCACCCAGGGCAACGCGGACAAACTCTCTGCCGGTTGCTTTAGCAATTGCTTTGGCAATCGAGGTCTTTCCTACGCCTGGTGGTCCTGCCAAACAAATGACTGTTCCGCGTGGCTCTGCGCTGCGCTTTTCAACGGCTAGGTAGCTAAGAATCTCATCGACAACTTTATCCATGCCATAGTGGCTATCTTTCAGCTCTTTTTCGGCTTTTTGAATATCAATCGAGGTATCAGAATATTTATTCCACGGCAGATCAAGGACAGTTTCGGCATACTTGCGCATTACCCGCCTGTTTGGATCTGCTACACCTGCACTCTCCAGGACACCCTGCAACATAGTAGCCACTTTCTTGTGGGCAACTTCAGGAAGGTTGGCAGACTCCAGCTTGTCCAAAAGCTTTTGTACTTCGTCATCAGCGCCCAACAGAGGCTGGTGCGATTGGTCTTGCCCTGTGTTGCTAAGCCGCACAAGAGCTTCCTTAGCCGCAGCGATGTCATGTTTTGCAGCATGCTTGTAGAACTCTTTAGCCAAAGATATATTCACCTTAACGCCCAAGCCGGTTTCATTAAAGTGTCCAAGATTATAGTGCGCAAAGGGCTCGCCCTTCATTGCCGCTTGGCTGTACCAATAGATCGCACGCGAGATATTCTGATCTACCCCAATCCCTTTGTGATAGCATTGCCCCAGATAAGTCATGGCGTAGGTGATGAAGATTTCTTCTTGTATATGTGAAGACACATCAGTCATCGCGGCCTTCTTAAGGTATTTCACGCCCTGCTTAAGAGACTTTGGCACGCCATAGCCCATCATATATTTCAGGCCAAGAGACAGCATTGCTTTAGGGCTGCCAGCCTTGGCTTGCTTCTTTACAAGCTTCAGGTTCGTAGTGCTTTCAGGAGCCAGCTTGCCCGCAAAATGCTTGTCATAATGAATGATGTCTAGGTCAGCTGTTTTAACATCAGTCGTAAAGAAAGCTAGTAAAATAGCCAAAATCAAAAAACGCATACTACCTACCTTAATAATTTAAAAATACTGTTATCATTGTTAATATAATCATTATATATTCTGTTTCAATAGATTATTAACATGCAGTGCTTTATTGTATTTTCACTTTGGTGATATCATGAAAGTTATGATTATAGGAGGTGAAGATGTATATAGATCGTACCAAGCAGCTTTTAGTGCTCTCACTTGTACTGATTATGCTTTGTAGTCGGGTGAATGCTTTTGAGTCGCAACAGCAAAATGCTTTAGTATTTGAAGAAGCAGAAAAGATCCTGAAAAACATTCATATGCCTAGAATAGCCCTGGGTAACTTGTTATCCAAGCTAGAAAGTATAGAAGGTAAGCAATCCTATCTAGCAAAAGCATTTTTAGCTGTAGCATCGACACAAAACAAATATGAGATGGACAAAAAGGTAGCGCATCAACACATTTTCTGCGCTGCAATGAAGCAGCATGGATTTTTTATTAGTTATCTTGGGTATTGTTTCCAACATGGGATAGGGTGCTCGATCAATTTAAAGGAGGCTCGTAATTTGTATGCAGAAGCGGTGCAATATGGCGACCCTGTAGGGCAATACTACTATGGTTGCTTCTTGATCGATAGGGGGTGCCTGTGCGACCAAGATTATGAACAGGTTTTTGAATTGTTTCTCGGTGCTATGAAAAAGGGTGTAAAGATTCCTATACACTTTCTCGAAGATTTTTTGGATGTACGGTTTAAAAAAAATACGTTCAACCCTGTAGATATTGACAAAGGCATTGAGGCCTTACGTTCCCCTGAATGTCAGCCTGTGGGATACGAAAAGGCCTGTCAGTTGATGGGGGAGGTGCTTAAATGTGGCGATTGCTTCATACCATACACGGGAGCATACCCAATACTAAAGTTGATGACTTTTCGCGAGGGTTTGAACCAGTTATCCCCTGAAACACATACGTTCTTTGAAATAGCCGGTCAGCTTTATATGACTAAGGGCGGGGCAAATATCGGAAATTGTAATGATCTACTCCTAGACCTCTACAGTGATAAGCAAGGTGGGCAAGATCAGTGGAGAACCGCGCAAGAGAAATTCGAGGATCTACTATTCATATCCAGATATATGATGCGTAACATAGCAGGTGTTGCAAAGAATTGATAGTTATATATGAGCGGTTATTTTGCATAAATTTATTGAATATATGATAAATTGATGTATATTGATGTGTAATTTTTAATATTATGGTGGTTGGTGTGAAATTAATGCTTAAATCTTCGGTTGTTACTTTCTTTTTACTATTATTGATGCTTGGTGGTTTGGCTAATGCGTCGGATGCAGTTCCCTATAAAAATTTTGAATTGTTTGCAAAAGCTGAAAGGATGCTGGGAGATGTGGATTCATACAATATATCTCAGATTAATGCACTAATCAAAGATTTGAAAGCTTTAGAGGGTGATGAAAAATACATTGCCCAGTCATTTCTGGCATATGCGAATTTGAGAGGAAAATACCATATTCCTGATGAAGATGTTTTCCTCTTTATAAAGATTGCCGCAGAAAAAGGTCATGCCCTGTCACAGAATAATCTTGCGTATTGTCTTGGTGATGGAATTTGCTGCAAGCAGAATAAGGAAGAAGCGGCAAAATGGTGTCGCGAAGCGGCTATGCAAGGGTATGCACCTGCTCAAAACAGTCTAGGGAGATATCTTCGATATGGGATTGGCTGCAAGCAGAATGAGGAAGAAGCGGTAAAGTGGTATCGCAAAGCGGCTGATCAAGGGTATGCACCGGGGCAAAATAGTTTGGGGTATTGTCTTCGTCAAGGGATTGGCTGCAAGAAAAATGAGGAGGAAGCGGTAAAATGGTTCCGCCAAGCGGCTGAGCAGGGAGATTCTACTGCTCAAAACAATCTAGGGCATTGCTTCTTTCGTGGTATTGGCTGTGTCAAGAATGAGAAAGAAGCGGTAAAGTGGTGTCGCCAAGCGGCTGATCAAGGGCATGCAGCGGGGCAATATAGTTTAGGGTATTGTCTTCGTTATGGCATTGGCTGCGAGAAGAATGAGAATGAAGCGTTTAAATGGTATTGTAAGGCAGCAGATCAGGGGGATGTATTGGGGCAATATAATTTAGGATATTGTCTTAAGAATGGGATTGGCTGTGAGAAGAATGAGGAGAAAGCGGTAAAATGGTTCCGCAAAGCGGCTGAGCAAGGGAATGCATTGGGGCAATATAATTTAGGGTTTTGTCTTCAACATGGAGTTGGCTGCGAGCAGAATGAGGAAGAAGCCGTAAAATGGTATCGCAAAGCGGCAGATCAGGGGAAAGCATCGGGGCAAAATAATTTAGGGTATTGTCTTCAACATGGAGTTGGCTGCGAGAAGAATGAGGGAGAAGCCGTAAAATGGTATCGCAAAGCGGCTGATCAAGGGTGTGCATCGGGGCAATATAATTTAGGATATTGTCTTCAGCATGGAATTGGTTGCGAACAGAATCTTCTTGAGGCAGGATACTGGTATAATAGGCACTTTAAAGGCGATTTTGATTCGACCTGCAAAGAATTGGAATCCTCAATAAATGGCTTACAAGATGAAGAAGCAATTGAGATGTTCTATTATGCTCTGCGCTATTGCTATGACAAAAGTGACTTTCTTGAAAATGCGACATTCCATCACACGACGCTTTTAGAGCGTAAAGTGCTAGAATTAACCTGTGACGTATATGGTTACAATGGCAAGAGCTCTCCTAATGTGATTGTGCACAATTGCAGTTCCAATATGTTTAACAAGCTTTTGGACGAGTTATGTAAAATGCAGATATATAATGATTTGGGTTTGGCAGGTGATCATGGCTTTAAGAAGAAATTTTACATAGAAAAAGGCCTGCTGCCTGAAGGTTGTGATGATTACTATGGCTGTGCCAACCTTAACAAGGGGCAAATATTCCAAGATATCCTTGGCTGGCAATCTGAAATGCAGTCCGTATTAAGTAACCCAGATTGTTTCATGCCGTGTGATATGGAATGTGATGACATGGATGTTTTGGTCAACACGCGCTTGATGCTGCCAGGGTCTGAATCTGATCTTATATCCTTTTTCAAGCTGGGGAGCTCCTTGTATATGACAAAGGGTGTGGGCAATACAGAACTATGTGACAAATTAATTGGGCTGCTTTATGAAGCTGAACATGTTGTGAAATTGCATAGGCCAGAAGGTATGCCGCTTTCCTTAATTACCTACCGGGAGAGTGATATTGACTTGGCATTGGATGCTTTGATTGGTGAAGGCAACGGTAAATCCCTTGTGGCAAATGCTTTAAGGGTAAATGTGGCCTACATTGTACAAGAATTTGAGGGCGTGCTGTGCCAATCAAGGTTTGTAAAGCAGTCGCAGGTAGTAGATATCGGTGGTGATGATAATACGAATATGTGAAATAGTGTGAATATTATGCTGCTATAAAATTTTTGTTGAATAATTCATGATTCTATATTAACTTTATTTAAGTTATTATTTAATTTAGAGGTTTTTTTATGAGATTGATGGTTAATTCAACAGTTATAACTTTCTTTTCACTGTTTCTAATACTTGGTGGTTTGGCTAATGCTTCGGATGCAGCTTCTTATAAAAACTCTGAATTATTTGCAAAAGCTGAAAAGATGCTGGGGAATGTTGATGCACATTTGGATACTGAACTTGATACCCTTGTATCTGATTTAGAGTCATTACAGGGAGATGAACAGTATATCGCACAATCCTTTCTCGCATATGCAAGCCTGAGAAAAAAGTACTCCATGTCTGATAAAGACATTTTTCAATATACAAAAATTGCCGCCGAAAAGGGGCATGCACTGTCGCAAAACAACCTTGGGTATTGTTTTGAGTATGAAATTGGCTGTGAGAGAAGTGAGAAAGAAGCTGTAGAGTGGTACCGCAAAGCGGCAGAGCAAGGGTTTGCAGTGGGTCAATCTAATCTTGGAAAATGTCTGCAGATTGGGATTGGCTGTGAGAGGGACGAGAAAGAAGCAGTAGAGTACTATCGTAAGGCGGCAATACAAGGGAATGCATCTGCTCAAAATAGACTTGGGACTTGCCTCGTGCGTGGAACTGGCTGTGCAAAGAATGAGGTAGAAGCTGTAGAATGGGTTCGTAAGAGTGCTGACCAAGGCTATGCAGTAGGGCAGTATAACCTTGGGTGTGGCCTTAATTCAGGAATCGGTTGTGATAAAGATGAGGAAGAAGCGGTAAAATGGTATCGCAAGGCGGCAGAACAAGGGTATACACTTGCACAAAATGATCTTGGATATTATCTCCAGAATGGGATTGGATGTGAAAAGGATGAGGAAGAAGCGGTAAAGTGGTATCGCAAATCTGCAGAACAAGGAGATGCAGAAGGGCAATGTAATCTAGGGTATTATCTTCAGTATGGTATTGGTTGTGCCAAGGATGAGGAGGAAGCGGTAAAGTGGTATCGCAAGGCGGCAGAACAAGGAGATGCAGTTGGGCAATATAACCTTGGATATTGTCATGAGCGTGGCATTGGATGTGAAAAGGACGAGAAAGAAGCGGTAAAATGGTATCGCAAAGCCGCTGAAAAAGGTGATGCGCCTTCTCAAAGGTGTCTAGGGAGTTGTCTTCATTCAGGGGTCGGCTGTGCAAAAGATGAGGAAGAGGCAATCATGTGGACTCGTAAGGCAGCTGAGCAAGGTGATGCAACTGCTAAATGCAATCTAGGCATGTGTTATGAGGAGGGATACGGTTGCGAGAAGAACGAGCAAGAAGCGATTAAATGGTACCGTGAAGCTGCTGAACAGGGAGAGCCGACAGCTCAAAGAAATCTAGGCTATTGTTATTTGTGGGGGATTGGTGGTCAGAAAAATCTGGTGAAAGCATTTTGGTGGTTGTTTAAATCTACAATGCCAAGAGAATAGGTGCATCCACAGCGGCAAGTCGTAAAAATAAACCACTGTATTATATGCATAATTTAAAAAAGATCGAAAAAGTTAAAAAAAATGCGAAAAAGCGCTTGACGATGGAGGTCGAGTGGATATATAACACAGACATCACCGGCGCTGAGGCAGCGGAAACAAAGCGAAAAGCGAAGGTGATAAGTTCTTTGACATAGTAGATAAAGACGAAGGGATACATGGACAGTGGTTGTGTAACAATTCAAATTATGACAACCAACGAAGTGTATCATTTAAATTAGATGTAAACTTTGAAGGATTTCTGTCAATTTTATGAGCTCGATTAGTCGAGCGAGATAAACTTGAGAGTTTGATCCTGGCTCAGAACGAACGCTGGCGGCATGCTTAACACATGCAAGTCGAACGCTATTTATAGAGTGGCGCACGGGTGAGTAACGCGTGGGAACCTGCCCTTCTGAGTGGGATAACGTTTGGAAACGAACGCTAAT
>JBMYXZ010000010.1:0-22452 GCA_049608925.1 Alphaproteobacteria bacterium
GTGAAGTATTCCCAGAGCAAAATATTCCAGAAATGGTGCGCCGTTTATCAGTAGCAAAAGAAGCAAACGAAGCAGCTAAAGAAATCTTGGGCGGTAGCCCTACTGCGATAACGGAGGCTCTTATTAAGCGTGAGGGTGCTTCCGACGACTTGCTTGATATCGCTCTAAGTAATGGTGCGACATTTGCCACAGCTAAATTGCTGATGAGCATGTTCCGCAAAGTTAATCCAGGGTTAAACGACAGGGAGCGTTCTGACCTTGTGATGCTAATGCTTTCACAAGATGCCGACCAGATCGCTAATGTAATTAAGACAGATAACGGCTATAATCTGATTGAAGACAGGGTGCGTCGCTTCTTGAAGATGTCACAGGCAGGCGGCACCAGAGCGGAAATTGAAAGACGTGACCCTGAAAGAACAATTAACGCGACATTCGGAATGTTTGGAAGCGGACCACAATAGGAGCTAAAAAATGAAAATTGAACCTATGGATCGCGACCAAATTGAGGGCATCGTTCAAAAAGCGGTGCAAGATGCGATTGATTTTATCGAGGGTGAAATTGCAGAACCTCGGATTAAAGCGCAAAGGTATTTCGACGGAGAGGTGGACATAGGCTACGAAGCTGGTCGCTCAAAGGTGGTTGCTACAAAATGCAGGGATGTAGTGCGAGCAATGAAACCCGCACTGCAACGCATCTTTTTATCCTCTGAAAACGTGGTAGAGTTTGTGCCTCGTTTACCTGATGATGTTAATATCGCTGAGCAGATGACAAAGTTTGCTAATTATAAGTTTATGCAAAACGAAGGTTATCGCATTCTATCTGACGTTTTCCAAGATGCGATGGTAAAGAAATGCGGCATTGCAAAAGTGATGTATGACGACACGCAAGAAACAGAAATCTTTACTTATGAAAACAGAACAGAAGAAGAATTTTTATTTATTGCCGATCAAGATGATGTCCAAGTTTTAGAGCAAGCGATCACAACCTCGATTGAAATAGACCCGCAGGGCGTAGAAATAGAAACGCCAATTTATGATTTTAAGATTTCCAAGGTTACGAGAAAATCAGGCATTAACATATCATCAGTGCCACCAGAGGAATTTTTTATAGATAGGAATGCTCGCTCAATAGACGATTTTTTTGTGGTCGGGCATCGTACTGATAAAACGGTAGGCGATCTGCTTGCTATGGGTTTTGACGAAGACGATATTTTTGGTCTAACTGGCACCATGTCAACAATGCAGCAAGAAAGCGAATACCAACGCCGTGGTTATGCTGTTGATGAGGACGATGACGAAAGCGCCGACCCAACTTCAAAAAAAGTGGTTGTGACAGAAGCTTATATGAAAGTTGATGCTGAAGGTGCGGGGGTTCCGCAGCTTTATCGTTTTATATTGGCGGGATCGTCTTATAAGATGCTCGACTATGAACCATGTGGGCATGTGCCTTTCGCTGTTTTTGAGGTCGACCCAGAGCCGCATGCCTTTTTTGGTCGCTCTGTTGTTGATCTTGTAATGGATGATCAAGACGCAGCTACGGCGATGCTTCGTGGCGTTCTTGACAACGTGGCTCTAACCAACAACCCAGGTTTAGAAATTGTTGATGGTCAGGTCGCCGTTGAAGACTTGATGAATAACGAAATTGGTCGCATTGTCCGGGTGAAGCAGGCTGGGACAATTCGTGAACAAGTGGTGCCATTTACAGCAGGCTCCACTTTACCAGCACTGCAATATTTCGACATGCTAGTTGAAAGCAAAACAGGTGTTTCAAAGGCATCGCAGGGACTTGATGCTGATATGCTGCAGAGCGCATCCGCTACTGCCATTGCCGCAACGATTGATGGTGCTGCATCGCAGACTGAAGTAGTTGGACGAAATCTTGCGGAAACAGGAATGAAACGCCTTTTCCGATTGATTGCAGACTTGATTATACGCAATGCAGATCGCAATGAGATTATGCGCATTAATGGTGAATATGTAGAGGTAGACCCCTCAACGTGGAATGCCGAAATGGATATGATCGTTAACGTTGGGGTCGGCACTGGTAGGGCGCAAGAGAAAATGGCAGCCCTTCAAGCAACACTGCAAATGCAAATGAATGTTTGGCAACAGTATGGCCCAACAAATGGGCTCGTAACTATGACAAATGTGCGCCATACATTAGCAGATATTTTGGCAGCGGCAGGCATACGAAATAGTGATCGTTATTATCTGCCTGTCACTGAAGAAAGCGAGCAGCAGCTAATCGCTCAAAAGCAGCAAGAAGCAATGCAGATGCAACAAGCACAAGCAATGCAAACGCAGCAAATGCAATCTGACCCATCGCAAGTTTTGATGCAGGCTGAAGCCATGAAGGCGCAAACTCGTGCTCAAGTAGATATGGCTAAACTGCAACTAGATGCTCAGAAACATCGCGATAATAAGCAAATGGAATTGCTAAAGATGGCGGCTGATGATGACTTAACGCGCGATCAGATGGTGCAAGACCTTGCAATCCAAGTTGCCAAGATACTTGGGACATATGGTCAGGCAGTAGATGTGGCAGAAATTAAACGTGAGCAACAACGCACACGAGACTTTAACCAAGGATTAGAAGATGGCTTTGGATTACAAGCAGCGGGCGCAGCGGGCGCGCCGATTGCTGGCTAACGATGATTTTAAAGCAGTCTTAGAGGATTTGCGTGAGCGTCAAAAAGACGTTTTCGCAATGTCAGGGGCCGGAGATGTGGAGAAACGTGAGGACGCGCACGCCATACTCCGAGCTATAAATGAAATTGGGTACCTTCTGCGTGCAGATGTAGATGCAGAGGTGCTCATTGATAAAAAAGGATCGGCACCGTCATGACGACTGAACCACAATCAGGCAGCATTGAGGCTGTAGCACAAATGCTTATGGAGCAACCTCCACAGGCAGAAATTAATCAAGGCGAAGCAGTAGAGGCTGAAACGGAGACACCTGTTGGCGAACAGATCGACGTTGAGGAATATATTGCCGAGAGCCAAGATGACGAAGACATCGATTTAATCGAGGATTTTGACGATGTCGAATTAGAGGATGAATTGGCAGTTGAAACAGCCGCTCCCCTGGAACTTTCAGACGATCTTTCACTTGAGGTAAAATCCAATGGTGAAATGAAGAAAGTCACCCTCAAGGAGCTCAAGCAAAGTTTCGCTGGTCAAGATTATATCCAAAAGGGCATGGCAGATAATGCAGAATTGAAAAAACAATTGGAAGCAGATGTGCAAGCCCAAGCTGAGCGAAATGCAAGACTTGATGCTATTATCAATCAGTACGAAAACGGTACCGCACCACAAAAACCTAGTAAGCCCTCACAGGAACTAGCTAACAGTGATCCCTTGGATTATGCCATTAGGCTTGGTGAATATCGTGAACAAATGGCTGAGTACGAAGCGCATAGGGCAGAACTATCTGAAGCCCAAAGCATCGCAGCCAAGCAAAGGGAAGCTGAGCAACAAAGATATGCTAATCAGCAGGCAGAACTTCTAAAGCAAGAAATCCCAGAATTGAATGACCCTGAAAAAGGCAAAGTGCTTTTATCAGAAATTCAAAAGACTGCGACTGAGCATTATGGAGTACCGCCAGAAATTTTAAAAAATCTCGTTCATGGATGGGAGTTTAAAATTTTGAAAGATGCAGCGGCATATCAAAGGCTTAAGCAAAAACGCCAAAAGGTAGCGGAAAAGACAAAAGATGCTCGCCCAATGGTGAAACCGGGAGCAAAACGTACTGAAGACCCAAAGGCTAAAAAAGCACAAGCAGCGACACGCAATATGCGAAAACGTGGCACCCAATCGGATGTCGTAAATTGGTTATTGTCTTAATTAGTGAAAGGAAAAGACAATGGGCGTTTCAGCAAATACAAATGAAACATATGATGTAAGCACAATTCGTGAGGACATTCAGGATGCTTTGGTATCTATCACTCCAACCGAAACTATTTTTATGTCAACAATCGGAACACGCAACGTAGACAATACGTTCTTTGAGTGGGGCGAAGTCGATTTGGCTGCGACCTCAACATCAAACCGCGTGATTGAAGGTGAAGCTGCACCAGGTAACGATGCACCAACAAATGCAGTTCGCAAAGGCAACTACACACAGATTTCTGACAAAGTTGTTGAAGTATCAGCGACAGCAGAAGCTGTTAATGGTGTAGGCGATGCGCAGACTGTTGCAGAGCAAATCAGTTTTAAACTGAAAGAGCTAAAGCGTGATATGGAAGCAATGCTTCTTGATAACGTAGAAGCGTCAGCGGGTGCATCTGGTACTGCTCGCCAAACAGCAGGCTTGCCAGCGTTCCTAACCACAAACACAGACCGTGGTACTGGTGGTGCTGATCCAACAACTTCTGGTACTGGTTCTGCGGGTTATCCAAACGCGGCAGCGACAGATGGTACTCAGCGTGCAATCACTGAAACCATCCTGAAAGGCGTGATCAAGTCATGCTGGGATGAAGGCGCAGAGCCAAGCGTTGTTCTTTGTGGATCATCACAAAAGCAAACAATCTCTGGTTTCACAGGTAACGCAACACGTTACAAAGAAGCAGAAGATGCCAAGCTGATGGCTGCGATTGACGTATATGTTAGCGACTTTGGCGAGGTGCAAATTGTACCTTCTCGCCACATTCGTTCGCGCGACGTGTTTGTTCTTGATCCAAACTATGCGGCTGTTGCTTATCTACAGACTGCGAAGCAAGAACCATTGGCGAAAACAGGCCACGCAGAACGCCGCTTGATTTCTGTTGAGTACGGACTTCAGGTTACTTCTGAAAAAGCACACGGTGTTGCAGCAGACATCTCATAATAACGATTTGGGGGCACAAGCCCCCATTTCACCATTCAGGAGGTTTCAATGGCACAAGTAAAAATTATTCGTGATGGTGTTTTTGTTGATGGCGCAAAGCTTTCAAGCGGTACAACAGTAACTGTTAAAGATGCTGAAGCTAAAGCAATGATCAAAAATAAACTTGCTACAGAAGTTAAAAAGGCAAGCGCACCAAAGGCGAAAGCAAAAAAGGCTAAATAAAATGAAAGACGTACTGCAAACGCGAATTAAAGAAGAAGATGGTAAAATTCATATTCAGCGCACGCAAGACGTACAGCGCATTCTAGACTTTAATAAAGAGCGCAACATCGATGGGCATAATCGTAAATCAGATATGCGATTAGCTGGCTCAATTCCCTTTGTAGTTGTTGAAATGTGGATTAGGGAAAGCGGTCTAAAACTGGGATCGCAAGAGTTTGCAGAATATGTTAAAAAGAAATTGATGTCGGGTGATTACGGCAAGTTGATTGCAAATGGTTACTAAGGTTCGGATGATGAAATTCATACAGGATTATACAGCATTGTTCATTGCAATGGTTGGTGCAGTAATAGGCGCGGTATGGTGGGTATTGAATAACATTTTGACGAACCAATCCAAGGTTCAACTATTAGAACAAAAGACTGACATGATGATTAAGATGATGGAAGAAATGCGCAGCGATCAGAAGGAAATGCGCAAGGACATTCATCAGCTAATGACAAAGTAGCGTTATGGAAAATATGAAGCTGCCAATAACAGTTATCGGCGTAGTAATACTACAGATTGGCGGTTTCATCTGGTGGACTGCCCAGCAAGCAGCCACGATTGCTGACTTAGAAGAAACCGTTTCTCAGCTTGGATCGCGCATGGCGATTGAGGATAACGTTAATCTACGCCGTGATGTTACAGAAAACAGCGATGATATAGATGAGCTTTGGGATGAAGCTGACGATCTATGGC
Organism: Alphaproteobacteria bacterium; assembly: GCA_049608925.1. Classification (GTDB taxonomy): domain Bacteria; phylum Pseudomonadota; class Alphaproteobacteria; order JAGOMX01; family JAGOMX01; genus JBMYXZ01. Next base: position 5,787 of record JBMYXZ010000010.1, read on the forward strand.
ATGAGATTGATGGCATGATGATGAGCATCGGTGCGATCAACGGCATCAAGCAACGCATTTCTGTGATTGAAAACGAACTTAAATATATTCACCGTGATCACGATGATGTGTTGGATATGAAAGGCGGCATGAAATAAATGCCCGATCCAATCACCATAGGTGCAGCACTTTCGGCAGCGAATGTGGCATTCAATGGGCTAAAATCCATGATAGCAACGGGCCGTGAAATACAAGATTGTGCAGGACAGCTTTCAAAGTGGGCTTCTGCAATGTCAGACATCACCTACCTTGAAAGCAAAGCTAAAGAAAAACCATCGCTTTGGAAAACCATGCGCGGCTCTGTAGAGAGTGAAGCGTTGGAGGCTTTCACTGCAAAGAAGCAAGCAGATCATCTTAGGTCTGAGTTGAAGTCATACATATCTATGTACTGGGGGCCATCGCACTGGGAAGAATTGGTGCGGTTAGAGGGGCAGATACGCAAAGAACGCAAAGAGCAATTATATCGCAAACAAGAGGCAATAGATGCAATTCTAAGCTGGGTCATTGGTTCAGTCTTTGCGATTGTCGGTGCTGTCATTGTAGCTGGTGCAATTTGGTTGATTGGCTCGGCACAAGGGCGTTGGTGATGGTTTACGTTCTGCTATTCGTGGCATTGGTCGGCAATGACCTGCAATACTATCAGGTTGGGGAAACTTTTATGAATGAAGTAGACTGTAATAAGGAACGCATGAAAGCATCAGCGTTGCTGCGTAATGGGTCAGGGTTGTTTTGCGTTGAGGTTAGTAGAAATTAGACGCAATAGGTGGGCGGTTTTGACGCAAGACAATAAGATCGCTATTATCACATCAGATAGACGAATAGCGAAAGGTTATATGGAATGGCTAGAACGTTTATAGACGATTGGAAGGTGATACCTCGATTGATGATGTTGGCTGTTACTGTGCTGACTTATCAGAGCGTTCACTGGTATATGGGGCTACCTGATCCGACCAATGGGCAGGCGGGGCTTGTTAGCGTCTGTATGGGGGCACTCACAGGCTGCTTTGGCATTTGGATGAATGGAGAGCAGAAAAAATGATTGGTGGCATTATTCAAGCGTTATCTGGGCTTGCCACTTCTTACATCGATGGCAAGACTGCGGTTCAGAAAGCAAATGCAGAGATTAAACTTAAGCAAGCCACTGGCGAAATGGATTGGGAGCAATCTGCTATTGAGGCCAGCAAAGATAGCTGGAAAGACGAACTTTGGACTATTGTTTTTGTGGCGATATTAGTTGCCAACTTTGTACCTTCTATGCAGGATGTAATGGCACAAGGATTTGCTAACTTGGAGACAACACCATTATGGGTTCAATGGGGAATGTACGCTTCAATAGCGGCCTCGTTTGGAATACGCACGATGCGGGGATTGAAAAAATGAGTGACTTTAAATTAAGCAGACGCAGCTTAGATAGGCTAGAGGGCGTGGATGAAAGACTTGTAGCTGTTGTGAACCATGCTATCACAGTGACGCGCACCGATTTCGGAGTGATCCAGGGAATGAGAACCCTTGCACAGCAGAAAGAATTAGTCGCAAAAGGTGCAAGTCAAACAATGAAATCAAAGCATTTAGATGGCCTTGCCGTCGACCTTATGGCGTATATTAATGGGCGTGCTTCTTGGGAACTCAATTTGTATGATGACCTAGCGGATGCAATGGCAGAGGGCGCCAACGCGGTTGGCTGCAAAGTGCGGTGGGGTGCTGCTTGGCACATTGATGATATTGGTTCAATCAAGTGCACCGCAGAGGATGCGATGAATGCGTATATTGATCTACGAAGATCGCAGGGGCGCAGACCGTTTATTGATGGGCCGCATTTTGAACTGATGGTCTAAGTTTGGGACGTATTGATTTCGATATACGTCCAGTATCTATGCAGAATAGATCAGCATTTAATGCATTAGATAGCGGCTCGTTTGCGCGGATCGCTATTTGACATTGCTCTGAATTTTCTAAAAGCAAGGTTCGCTCTATTGGGTGACCTTGGATGCTGTAAGAAATTAAAAATATGAAAAAAGTTTCCATGTTTTAAAGATTTAAGGCTGTTGCTTGGATTTCGTCACCTAATTTGCCAGTGTAAAAGGTATTGAAAGAAAGGCTAATTCTTGTGGTTAATCTATTATCAATCGCAGGAACGGAATGCACAAGATACGATGGGAACAAAAACAATGTGCCTGTTTGCGCGGGTAGCCACCAAGATTTACTATTGTAAATGTTATTATCATTTACTTGGTATTGCATTTGAGCATATGCTTCTAACGGCGAATGAAACATAATCCTATCGTCTGGATGTTCAGCTTGCATGTAGTAAACACCAGAAATCGCAGAATTAGGGTGGCTGTGTTTATGATGAAAATCGCCATTATTGTTGTAATTGCACCAGCTTTGCGTAATCCTTAATCCACAATTAAGATTGGCTTGCATAGTAAAATGAAAAAATTCATCAAGATTTGCTTGAATATCTCGCTTTAAATCTTTCATTTCTGAATGCTCTAAAACGTTTCGTTCTTGCGAAATAGAATTACCTTGATTTCTGCGTAAGTTTAAATTTTCCACAAAGGATAATTCTTTTTTAGTGGGCGATCTTTCGTTTATAGAAGCCACAGGATTAGGAAACATACCATATATTTCAGTGCTATTTTTCATCTTGTCCTCATTTTGTATTTTGTTAAATTGTTGCGGTGGGCGGTTTTCTGAAACTTCACAGCGTTTTTGTTGGTCGTATCAGACCCGCTATATCCCGATCACAAGCACCGCCCACACGATTAATCTAAACCTCGCCTTATTCTGGCATCTTGTTTGCTCTCACCGTGCCTTGGGCGGCCGCCTCTAAGCGCAATAGATCGCCAATCGGTGTCAGGTATTTTTAATTCGCGCAACTTTTTGTTTGTTTTATAATCGTGAGCTACTAGTTGTGCCATTTTTTGGCCGAGAATTGCCTCTTTATGTTCTCGCTCTGTCATATGTTGATGCCTTCTTTCCTTTTTTCTGCTACAAATTCTTTTAATTCTTTTTTCGCTCGGTAATAATCTTGCTCTACGTTCGGGTGTCGATCCCTAGCATATCTAGCCTCTTGGCACCGATCCAGTTCACGGCGTAGATGCTTCAACAAGATTTCATCCAGTGGGCTGAGCTTTCGCATGTTATTCCCCTAGTTGCGTTTGAACAATGTCTAAATATGAATGATCAGGACCATATTTTTCGACCCATGATTTTTTACCATTGTGGATAGCATCAGGCCCATTTTGGTGGTGATCTTTGCAGAGTGGTATAGTTTCATAATCGCTAACTTTACTTGTTCCAAAACGATCACAGATAACGTGGTGTGCATCGCTTGGTGGTGGATGTCCGCAGATAACGCAGGGTAATGATTTAACGCGATCAAGGTAATCACGACTTTGTTTGTTTTTCTTTTGTTTGGGTTGCTTCAATCCTAGCGGGGGGCGTCCTGTCAAATTCATACTCGCTGACCTCGATGTTGATTGCGCCGTTTTTAATAGCATCGCCTTTTCTTATCGTAATAGCAAACTCGCTATCGTCTATGCCGATCGCATCCGATAACCCATCTAACCCAGCCTTGATGCTGGCTAGCATGTTGTCCAGGTCACGCTTTCTGCGATCTGGTGGGTAGAATGTAATCGAAAGCATTAACGTGCCCTGAAGGTGCTTATATTGAAGCAGAGAGGCATTATAACACCGCGCTCTGTAAAGCTGTTTCGCTTTTGCGAGCTTCATATAATGCACTCGTGCATTAGGGCTCAATTCTTTCGGGGGCCATGGCAATGTGACTATCATGTAAGAAGAATACCAAGAAAAATTTAGAAAGAAAGTAAAAAGAACTTCACAAGAATGGAAATAGTGATTAGCTTCAATGCAGCAAGAAAGGAGATCAAAATGAAAACACTTGCGTTTATTAAAGAGGTTTATACCCAGTCAAACAAAATGGAATTGCTTGGCGATCTTATCGGTGTTGTTGCACTATTTACTATTGTTTTTGCGTGGATGATCTACGCCGTTGCGTTTGGAGGCTGATATGTCAAAACATAATATCGCAAAAGCACTAGCAAAAGCTCAAATGGAAATGGGAAAAGCATTTAAGGATGCAAAAAACCCGCACTTTAAATCAAAATATGCTGATCTGGCAACTGTGATGGAAGCTTGCATGCCTGCGTTAAATGCAAATGGCATCGCAGTTATTCAACCAACTTCGCATGAAGAATATGGGCTTTGTGTCTCAACTGTGTTTATTCATGGCGAAAGCGGTGAAAGCCTTTATTGTGACGTACCTCTTAATGTTGATAAGAACAACATGCAGGGGCTTGGGTCTGCGATCACTTATGCTCGCCGTTATGGTTTGCAAATGATGGCGGGAATTGCTCCAGAGGACGATGACGGAAATGCTGCATCTGCGAGTGCTCCAAAAAATGCAACGCAAGATCAGATCAAGCAGATCACAAGCTTAGTAGAAGCCACTAACTCAAATACAAAACAGATGCTGTCATTGTTTGGGGTCACTCAAATTGCATTCTTGAATGTAAATCAGGCAGAAGATTGTCTGGCAATGTTGAATAAAAAAATGTCGCAGCAAGTCAAACAAGAAGCTCTAGCGGAAGCTGAAGCGGAGGCAGAAGATGCTGCAGCAAACTGAGGAATGGCACATGGCAAGATTGGGACGCGTTACCGCGTCCCGATTGTCAGACGTAATGGCTCGGACAAAGACAGGTTTCGGTGCTTCACGTGAAACATACAAGACTGAATTGCTTGTGGAAATGTGCACCAACAAACCCACAGAACATTTTGTAAATTCTTATATGGAATGGGGAATTGAAAACGAACCTCAAGCAAGGGATCGTTACCAATTTATAAATGATTGCGAAGTCACAGAAACAGGTTTTGTTGTTCATCCTGAAAATGACCAATTCGGGGCTTCACCTGATGGTTTAGTTGGGGATGATGGTTTGATTGAAATAAAATGCCCAATGACGAAAACGCATATTCAAACAATCCTCACAAAAAAAATACCACGCAAGTACATGTTGCAAATGCAGGGCCAAATGCTGTGCACTGGCAGAAAATGGTGTGACTTCGTGAGCTTTGATCCGCGCGTAACAGGCGACATGCAGATTTATATGCAAAGAGTAGAATACAGACCAGATGTCGCTGACATGATTATCAGAGATGTTTGGGAATTTCTTAAAGAGCTAAATGCTGATTACCTTGACCTTTTGGAGTATCAGATACATGGCACGGCTTGATTTTACTCGGACACAGGTTGGCTTGATCCCTGCAAACAACGAAGCAGCGGATTGGTTAAATGGCGTGAAATTAGGTCAACCTGTCACTGTGACGGTCACTGTGCCTCGCAATGGCGGCTTTCATAGGAAATACTTTGAAATGCTGCGCGTGGCATATGATAATCACGAATGGCCCGAGATCGAAACGCAGTACGGTTTAGCCCGATGCAGCTTTGACATGTTTAGGGATTATGTCACTGTGAAAGCGGGTTATTATAATCCAGAGCTTACGCCGACAGGTCAGGTCAGAGTGACCCCTAAAAGCATAAGCTTTGGAAAGATGGAGCAAGCTGAGTTTGAAAAGCTCTATAGTGACAGTTTGGATGTCATACTTGCAGAATTTCTTACTAATTGGACAACTGGAGATATGGATAATGCTATCAATCAAATGATGGCATTCGCGTGAGGATGAAATGCAAAATTTAACTAGAAGCAGACTGATGACGATGCGCAAAATTGCTACGCATAATAAGGTTAAAGGTGGTGTTTTCACCGCAAAGAAAATCGGATGCCATGGAGCCGCGCTTAGTAGTTTGCAAAAAATTGGTGTTGTAGATTTGGCTCCAGCGTCAGAGATACCAGAATTATATTGGACTGATACTCAAGGTCAGTGGTGGCGGGTTACAGATGAAGGACGAAAGGCTTTTGCTGCATTTTCGGATGATGAGCCTGACCCATACCGTCAAAGGTAATGATTGACCCATTCCAGAGATCATTTAAAAAAAAAGAGCCCCCGCAGGGGCTCTAGTTATTAAAGAGGCAGATACTGGGAAAGTATCTTGTTACGCGGACACGTAACATATTTGGTACTTTACTGGTATTCCTGAGAACGTAAAGGAAAAACCATGAGCCATGAAATGACCGCTCTTGCAATGTTGCAGAGAGGCATCAAGCCAGCCACAAAAATAGTTCTGTATTGGCTAGCAGATCACTACAACGGGGAAACCCATAAATGCTTCCCTAGTATTGCGCGACTAGCAGACTGTTGTGAGATGTCCGAGCAATCGGTGCGCAATCAACTTGCGATCTTGGAAAGCAAGAAGCTAATAAAACGAAAGCACACATTCAAAGATGGGCGCCAGACCTCGAACAATTATGCATTATTGCTTGAATATCCGGGCATAAAAGAGCCCTCAAAAATTATGAGGGGGGAGGCTCAAAATATTGGGGGGACGGGGGTACAAAATTTTGACCCTAACCTTGTAAGAAGTAACCTTGTAAGAAATAACACATCAAAGCTCTGCTTTGACGAGAATGTTTTTTCATTTATTTGGGGAATTTATCCGCGTAAAATCAAACGTAAGGAAGCAGAAAAAGCATTTGCTAAAGCTTCCCTGGTTAAGCCTCCGCAGCAAATTGCTGAGATAATCGAGCTTCAATGCAAGCAATATTCTAAGACTGATATACGATATATTCCGCATTTGCATAATTGGTTAGCCGATGAAAGGTGGAACGACGAGCATTTAGTCAAAGCATTAGAGGTGCAAAAAAAATACCGATGATGACTTGAGTGTAGGGGCTGCCGTCCCTATACTATAATTGTCGGGGCAAGGTGCTCCACTTTAGAAAAAGGAAATGACAATGAATATCGAAATGAAAAAGATCAAGCATTATGCATCAATGAGCGAAGAAACATATTGCTATGAAGCAGTGGTTTATCTTGATGGAAAGCCTTTTGCGGAATTGCGCAATGGTGGTCATGGTGGTTGTGATATGGTTTATGATCATCCGCGCACAATCTATTCTGACATTCAGGAATGGCGTGACAAATTGCGTGAAGTAGAAGCATATTTCAATTCATTGCCTCAACAGCAGTTTTCATATGAAAATTTAGATGGTGAGATCGTTTACGATTATATCAACCAAACATTTGAGAGTTGGTGCCATGATCAAGTTGGAAAACATGTTGCACTGCAGGAAATGCGCCGTGATCTGAAAAAATCAATTTTGTTTATTGAAGACGGAAAATTGTATGTGATGAAATTTCCTCTTATCAAGAAAATGAACAGCGAGATTGCAGCAAAGATTGCAGATAGCAATGATGAATTGCGCGGCAAGCAAATTCTTAATCTGATGGATGAGAAAGATGCTCTCGCTCTTTTTCAGGGGGTGTAAGATGAACCTATCATCACAGAATATGATCATCCTTTCACTGTTGAAACAATACAAAGGCATCACGATTAAGGATGCTTTGGAGTTCGATATCACAAGACTTGCTGCAAGAATTTATGACCTCAAAGAAAAGGGGCATAGAATTGATAAGCAAATGATCGAATTACTATCAGGGAAACGAGTAGCTTATTACTCACTTATAAAAGAGGCACAAAATGACAAACCTTCTTGAAAAAGATCACCTTCCAAAAACGATTGAATACGATGGCGTGGAATATGATGCGCGACATGGTGGGCCGTTTGATCGGGGATCGGCAGATTGCTATTACCGTCGACCCAGAGAGCCGCATAAATATTTGGCGGCGACATATCAATCAGATCGCATTGGCCTATTGGGTTTAACTGATGATGAAATCAAAGCATATCGTGCGGGTTATGATTATCAGCAAGACTTAGGCGACTACAAAGATTACGAGTAAAAAAATTTGTAGTGACAGGGGCAGATGGCTTTACAAAGGGGTCAGCTGTCCCTATATTAAGCGCATAGGGGCAATCAAGCCCCGCCTAATGGAGAAATAAAATGAACGCTCATATGAATTATAACCCAATGTTGATCCAAGCAGCTCACGGAACAGAAGGCAGATCGTTGATCTTGCATGCAGATGGTCAAATGTGGATCGTTGATACAGCATCGTGCCATCGTGGCGATTTCACTGGTATGGTTGCGGTTTGTAAATCAAGCGCAGAGCATTTTGCTAGTGCAGTCGCAAAGGGCGTTGATTTTGTTATCCAGTGCTGTGATCGCAAATGATGCGTCACGTCGATCTTTGCAGCGGGATCGGGGGCTTTGCCCTTGGTTTCCAATGGGCGGGGCTTAGCAGCCCCGTTTTGTTTTGCGATATTGATGAATGGGCTAGAAAAGTTTTGCATAAACACTGGCCCAATGTCCCTATTGCTGTAGACGTTAAGGAATTGGCTATTGACCCAAAAAGATTTATTCCAGAGTGCGACATCATCACAGCAGGATACCCCTGCCAACCCTTTTCAATCGCGGGGGGTCGCAGAGGCAGTGAAGATGACAGACATATCTGGCCTGAAATATTTACCATTGTTAAAGGACGAAGACCCTCTTGGTGCGTTTTCGAAAACGTTTATGGGCACCTCACTTTGGGCCTCGACGAAGTGCTCACTAACTTGGAAAGCGCGGGCTACGCCGCAAGGCCGTTTATTGTTCCAGCTTGTGCCGTTGATGCAAGACACAGGCGAGACAGAATTTGGATCATCGCCCGAAATATGGCCGACACCGACAACGCAAGACAATCCACAGGTTCGGGGAGTAGGAAAAACGATAGGGACGGACAGAGGAACAACTCTAGGGGGAGCGGTCAGAATGTGGCCGACACCAAGGGCAAGCGAGTACAAGGACACCGGCCCAGTGGGAAGCAAGAGCCATACGCACATGAAGGAAAAGCAATATCTTTGTGCGGAAGTGAAAGACCCAGAGCAGCCGCGTGGGATGTTGAACCCAACGTGGGTAGAGTGGCTACAGGGATACCCAAGCGGGTGGACAGAATTAAAGGATTAGGAAATTCAATAGTGCCACAGATTGCAATGCAGATCGGGCGCACTATCAAAGAGGTTAATTATGGAACCGCATGAAGAAATAAAAATGATTAGGCGTGCGCTTAATCTTACGCAAAAAGAATTGGGTGCTATGTGCGATACAGATGCGCAAACCATTCGACGAATAGAAATGAACCCAGATAGAAACACAGCACGTGCGCCAGCACCAAGAATGCTGCGGCTTATCAGGGCATATGCAGAAGGTTATAGGCCAAAGGATTGGCCCAAATGATAACAACACCAGATGTTAAACCAAGATATCGACCCGCGAAGGGGTCTAAGGACAGGGTGCTTTGGCATCCTTGTTCTGTTTGCGGAGACATATGGGGTGGATCAAGGGGAGTAGGTTTCAACCCAAAATTCGGACAGATGGGGACTTGGTACTGTTCCGAATGTTTCAAAAGGAAAGACGATGAACCAGTGCACACTGGATGATAGGAAGGCGAGGGCAATCATCAGATTACTTCGTCAAGGCTTTGGGACTGACGATATAGTCGCTCAAGGGGTATGCACAAAAGATGAGGTGCAAGAGGTGGTAAGCTTTTTGCGCGAACACGACTTACTGGGACGTATCATAGAAAGGAAAAAAAAATGATACACGCTTTTATAAGTGGCAGAGTAGGACGCGATGCAGAATTGCGCACTACACAATCAGGGCAATCAGTTTGCTCATTTAGCGTAGCCGTAGATAACGGCAAAGATGCAAATGGGGTTAAACGTGAGCCGACATGGGTAAACTGTTCTATATGGGGGTCACGAGCCCCTAAAATGGCACCAACGATAACAAAAGGTTTGATCGTTATGATCCAGGGTCGCCCAAGAGCAACATCTTACCAAGATAAAGGGCAGCTTGAAATCAGTGTAGGCGATTTTGACTATGGCGGTGGTGGTCAAGGAACCGTTACAGTTCAAAGCCTCGATGTAGATAAGCTTACAGATGAGCAAAAAAAAGTCGCACTTGCCATGAGGGATTATGATGACCCCATACCATTCTAAGGGACGAGTGGGCATAACGTGTTCAGCGTTCGACATGCTGCACCCTGGACACGTTTCAATGCTTGAAGAAGCAAAAAAACATTGCCATTGGCTTGTTTGCGCTTTGCATGTTGACCCAAGCCTTGAGCGTGAGGACAAAGACCCACCCCTGCAAAGTTTGGTCAGCCGATATACTCAGTTACGCGCGGTTCAATGGGTGGATGAAATCATACCTTATGAAACGGAAAGCGAGTTGTGCGACTTGTTTCAACTTCGGCACTTTGATGTTCGCATAATCGGCTCAGAATACCAAAATCAGATGTTCACTGCAAAAGTGATCAATCTCATGCGGGGAACAGAGATCGTTTACAATTCACGCGATCACAGATTTTCAAGCACAATGAAACGCAAACAATTTAAACATGGAATGCATGATGAAACTTTCTTACAAGATGATGAAGACTGATGACCTTGTGCCTTATGCTCAAAATAGCAGAACGCATAATGCTCAACAGGTCAATAAGATCGCAGCAAGCATTCAAGAGTTTGGCTTTTTAAATCCTGTTATCATTGATGGTGATAAAGGAATAATTGCCGGCCATGGTCGTGTGATGGCAGCAAAGCAATTAGAACTCAAAGATGTCCCAACCATCGAGGCTTCGCATTTAAATCCAGAGCAGAAAAAAGCATATATTATTGCAGATAATCGTCTGGCCTTAGATGCGGGGTGGGATGAAAAGGCATTAATGAAAGAACTACTTGAACTATCAAACGACGATTTTGATTTGTCGCTGACAGGTTTCGAGCAAGATGAAATAGATAAAATTCTAGGTAATGAGGAAAAAGATACCGAGGGACAGATTGTCTTTAGTGAGGAATTAGGCGAAGCGCATAATTATGTGGTACTATACTTTGACAATGACCTTGATTGGCTGAGTGCTCAAACTCATTTTGAACTATCAAGCGTTCATAGCAAAAGGCAAAATGGTAAGCCTTGGTCAAAAGGAATTGGTCGCGTCATAAATGGCGCCGAATATTTGAAGCGGTTAAAGACATGAGGATAAGTTATCTTTCACCCTCATATAAGCGCGCGAAAGGGGCGATCACGCAAGAAACATTCCCCTTTGTTAAATACGTTGTCGCTGAATTTGAGGCAGAAGAATATGCAAGAGAGGGCCACGATTGTTGGGTGGTTCCAGATCATGCGCAGGGCAGTGTTGCTAAGATACGTAACTATATCCTGGACAATGCTCTAACAGAAAAGATCGTGATGCTGGATGATGATATGACAGGCATCGCTCGGTGGGAAAATCAAAAAGCTATCAGGTTAACGCCAAACGGCGTGCAGGAGTTTTGCGAAATGGGTTTCCAAATGGCCGAGGACTTAGACATAAAATATTGGGGAATGAATATGCTCAGCGATAAGGGTGCCTATAGGGAATACACCCCCCTGGCATTTAAATCCTGCATTCTTGGGCCGTTTCAGGCATTCAACGATCTTGAGCTACGGTATGATGAAAAACTACCACTCAAAGAAGATTATGACCTTTCTTTGCAAGTGCTGAATAAATATCGCAAGACGCTACGTTTTAATGCGTACCATTATCTGGTAAAACAACATACCAACACAGGCGGTTGCGCAGACTATCGCACCGTTCAATATGAGAAAGACCAGATGCAGGCCCTTGTTCGGAAATGGGGGTCAAAGATCGTGAAAGAAGACAAGAGCAGTAAAGGTTACGATATTAACCCAATTATCAAGGTACCGATCGGCGGCGTTTAGTCGATAAATTAGGGACGAAAAAAAATGGGCAGAAAAAACATAGAGTTAACAGATGACCAAAAGGTTCAGCTAGAGGTCATGGCACGCTTTCTCACAGTAGATCAGATCGCAGATATCTTTGGTATATCCCGCACTACTTTCTATGAGATACTCAAAAGAGATGAAAAAATAGACGAACTCTATAAAAAGGGTCGCGCCAATCAACTCCTGAAATATGCGAATAACCTTTCAAAGCAATCAGATGCGGGAAACACTGCGGCAACTATATTCGCGCTAAAGACCCAAGGTGGATGGACAGAAACACACAAGATCGAGGGTGCTGGTGAGAGTGGTGAGCACATCATTGCATATAGATGGTTAGGCGATGAAGACGAAGACGATCAAATATAGACCGCGCAAATTAGTTAAGGATTTCCATAATCGCAAAGAGCGTTATGCCGTTATCGTAGCGCATCGACGTTTTGGCAAGACCGTTGCGGCGATCAATGATCTGATCAAAGATGCCCTGACCATCCCTCGGAAAAATGTGCGGGTTGCTTATATTGCACCTTACTATCGACAGGCTAAAGCTATCGCGTGGGATTATCTACTTGAGTACACCAAGGATATTGAGGGGGCTGTGGCAAATGCTAGTGAATTGCGTGTAGATTTCCCCAATGGTGCGAGGATCAGGTTATTCGGCGGAGATAACTACGATGCTATGCGCGGCTTATATTTTGACAGCGTTTGCCTCGATGAGCCCGCAGACTTCCCTGCAAATGCTTGGCCTACCGTAATTAGACCTTGCTTGAGCGACAGAAAAGGACGCGCGACGTTCATTGGCACGCCTAAAGGACGAAACGAGTTTTGGGAAATATATAACGCAGCACAGGATGATCCGAATTGGTACAGCTGCATGTTTAAGGCAAACGAGACAAGCATACTTGATGACGAAGAACTTGAAGATGCCTTGGCAACAATGGGGCCTGATCGCTACGCACAGGAATACCTTTGCAGCTTTGAAGCGGCCATCCAGGGGGCATATTATGCCAAAGAAATGAAAGATGCGATAGAGGAAGACCGAATTTGCAGTGTACCATATGACAGCAATGTTGGCGTTTGGTCGGCATGGGATTTGGGTATTGGGGATAGCACTGCAATTTGGTTTGCTCAATATGTCGGGAAAGAGATAAGAATTATTAATTACTATGAGCATTCAGGGGTTGGCCTCGATCATTATGCAAAGGTGCTCAATGAATATGGATATCATTACGAAGGGCATATATTACCGCACGATGTTGCCGTGAAAGAATTAGGAACTGGCATGAGCCGATTAGAAGTGCTTGAAAGTTTAGGCGTGCGCAATATTGAGATTGCCCCGCGATTGAGGCTTGAAGATGGTATACAGCAAGCTCGCTCAATGATTGGTCGGTGCTGGTTTGACAGGGAAAATTGCCATCGTGGGATTGAGGCACTTTTGCAATATCGCAGACAATTTGATGAGAGACTTAAGGCGTGGAAAGGCAACCCATTGCATGATTGGACTTCTCACGGAGCAGACGCATTTAGATATTTAGCAATTGGGAAGCCCATTGAACGAGATTGGGGTGCGCCAATTAGAAGAAATTTGCAGGGCATCGCATAATATGCTAGTCTCCAAGCAAGAATTTGGAGCAGATCAATATGAAAAAAGTTGCCAAGACTAAAAAAGGCACTCCAAAAAAATATTTGCAGGGCGCAAAAAATCCTGCGGCAAAGGAGCGTGAGATACGCAAAACGGCAGAGCGTTATAAAAAAGGCCTGCCTATTGATGTTAAAAAGGTGAGTGCTAGCCGTGCAAAGCAAGCGAAGAAAACCACTAAGCGAAAGCGTTAAGGCTCAATTGCGCAAAAAAGCGGAAGGCACCAGGTTTACGCCTGGACAGCTTCAGCAGGTTTATCGACGTGGACAGGGGGCTTATTTGTCTAGTGGTTCACGGAATGTGCCGATGTCAGCGTGGGCGATGGGTCGCGTAAATTCGTTTATATCCGGGAAGGGCGGCGCACGTAAAGCTGATGCGGATATCTTGAAGAAATCCAAGAAATCAACAAAGAAAAAATAGGTGATAACATGCCAATGGTTGGAAAGAAAAAGTACCCCTATACAAAAAAGGGAAAGGAAGCTGCAAAGAAAGCAGCAAAGAAAACTGGCAAAAAAATGTCATATAAAAAGAAATGATTGATGCCTAAGAAAAAAGACCCCCGCCTCGAAAGGGCTGGCGTGGAGGGTTATAACAAGCCCAAAAGGACGCCCAACCATCCCGAAAAATCGCATATTGTGGTTGCAAAAGTTGGTTCGGAAATCAAAACCATTCGCTTTGGAAAGCAGGGTGCGGAGACAGCAGGCCCACCCAAAAAAGGCGAGAGCGAACGGATGAAAAAGAAGCGCGCAGCATTCAAGGCAAGACATGCTAAGAATATCGCAAAGGGTAAAATGTCTGCGGCGTATTGGGCTGACAAGGTAAAGTGGTGATAAAATGGCTCTAAGCAATTATACTGAACTCCAGGCTGCTATTGCAGACCAATTGGATCGCACAGATTTAACGGCCCAAATTCCTGATTTTATTAAATTAGCAGAAGCACAAATGAACCGCGTTGTTCGTCATTGGCGAATGGAAGATCGCGCTACAGCTTTGCTAGATACTCAGTACACGGCACTGCCAACAAACTTTGCAGAACCAATTAGAATGGTGCTTACGTCTGGTAATTATACCACTTTAGAGATTGTGGGAAATTTAGAAATAGCTCAACTCAGAGCAAATGCGTCAAATACACTTGGTCGCCCACAGTTCTATGCAATCAACGATCAAGCTATCGAGGTGTTTCCATCACCTGATGGCGATTATACAATTGAACTTGTGTACTATGAAACACTAACACCCTTGGCAAATACTGGTTCAAATTGGTTGCTTACCTATTATCCAGATGCCTATTTATACGGTGCCTGTTTACACTCTGCGCCATATCTACAAGAAGACGCTCGCATGCAAACGTGGGGAGCATTGTATGAAGCTGCAATTTCTGCTATAAATCAAGATGCAGAACGCGCTAAAACAGGCGGGTCAGGTCGCCGCATTAAAATTAGGAGTTACTAATGGCAAGTTTTACAAAGGTTAACGACTTTGTGGTGAACCTAGCAAATGCTATGGATTTAGACAGCGATACGTTAAAAGTCGCGCTATCGAATACAGACCCAACATCAGGAACAGATGTAACTGGTGATGGGAATGGTGTTCTGGCAAATATTTCAGAAATTACCTATACGAACTTGTCAGATCGCACACTGGCAAACGTAACATCAACGCAGACAAGCGGTACATACAAGCTGTCAGCGGATGATAAGGTTTTGACTGCATCGGGCGGTTCAGTGGCGGCATTCCGCTACGTTGTGATCTACAACGACACGCCGACATCCCCAGCAGACCCAGTGATTGGTTACTACGATTATGGATCATCTTTGACCCTCAACGATGGTGACACATTCACAATCGACATTGGGACAAACGGTATCCTAACACTAGCATAATGGAGTTTCATCATGGCTAAACTTTTCAACAGAGCCAAGATGACAACATCCACAACAGGCAGTGGAACTGTAACCTTGTCTGGCGCGGCAGGCGGGTTTCAGTCTTTTGCTGACGCGGGTGTGTCTGATGGTGACGTAGTACAATACTTGATTGAGGAAGGTACTGCGTGGGAAATTGGCACAGGCACATATTCCGCGACAGGGACATCCCTAACAAGAACGCCTAGCGAAAGCAGCAATGGCGGCACGGCTGTCTCATTAGCTGGCGCGGCGAATGTTGCTATTACAGCGGTTGCTGATGACATGAACCGTTTGCAGAACGCGGGTACAGATATTGTCACTGTTTCGGCATCAGGTGCAGCGGTCACTGGCAACATCACAGTTACAGGCACAGTCGATGGTGTAGACATTGCAACACGCGATGGTGTCCTAACAAGTACAACCACAACAGCAGATGCCGCACTTCCTAAAGCTGGCGGTACTATGACAGGTGCCATTACGTTTGCAGCAGGTCAAACATTTGATGGTCGTGACGTAAGTGCAGACGGTGCAAAGCTAGATGGTATTGAGAGCGGTGCTACAGCAGATCAAACTGCTAGTGAAATCCTTACAGCTATCAAAACAGTAGATGGCTCTGGTTCAGGCTTAGATGCTGATACACTTGACGGTGTGCAGGGTTCTAGCTTCTTGCGTAGTGATGCTAATGACAGTATGAGTGGTGCTTTGACATTTAATAGCAGCAGCGCGTACTTCGCAGAGTATAACGGCTCTGCTGCTGATCCAATATTTAAATTTAAAACTAGTGGCACATCCAATGGTTATGTTCAGTTTACATCCTCTGGCAATGCGTATTTTTGGAATGAACGACAAGGCAGAGGCTTTAGGATTGATACCACCCCTTCATTTTATGATGGTAGTGCTTACAGAACCATTTGGCACTCAGGCAATGACGGTTCAGGCTCTGGCTTAGATGCTGACACGTTGGATGGTATTAATAGCTCAAGTTTTGCTCGTGTGGATGCTGTATCTAATTTCTTGGGTACGTACAACACAGGACACTCAGGCCAAGCAGGAAACTTAACTGCCTATGGCTCAAGTGCTACTATGTCATTTCATAGGCCGGGTGCTTATGCCATAAATATGGGTCTTGATTCTGATAATGTCTTCAGAATTGGTGGGTGGTCTGCTGGGGCAAACAGACTTCAGATGGATATGAGTGGGAACCTGACTATGGCAGGTAACGTCACAGCCTACTCAGATGAGCGACTAAAAGACAACATTGAGGTTATCGACAACG
>JBMYXZ010000011.1:0-8302 GCA_049608925.1 Alphaproteobacteria bacterium
ATACCCATCAGCTGATTTTTGACCTGCAAGAAGATGATGTGTATTGGTGCACTGCTGATGTGGGCTGGATTACCGGGCATTCTTATAGTGTCTATGGCCCCTTAGCAAATGGTGCAACGATTGTACTGTTTGAAGGTGTGCCTACCTATCCAGATGCATCTCGATGCTGGCAAATTGTTGATGCGCATAAGGTTAGTATTTTCTACACGGCGCCAACTGCAATTCGCGCTCTAATGCAATCTGGAGACACACCAGTGTTAGAGACCTCTCGTAAAAGCCTGCGCGTTCTGGGCACCGTGGGAGAGCCGATCAACACACCCGCTTGGAGATGGTATTCCCAAGTTGTAGGTGAGGGGCGCTGCCCAATTATGGACACATGGTGGCAGACAGAAACGGGCGGTGTGTTGATTTCGCCTTTGGGAGAAGCTGGCTTCCACAAGCCTGGCTGGCCACAAACGCCCTTGCCAGGAATTGAGCCAGCGTTGTTAAAATCTGATGGTAGTGTTGTGAAAGGGGCAGGAGAGGGCGCGTTAGTACTAGTGGATTCCTGGCCCGGACAGATGCGCAGCTTGTACAAAGATCACGACCGCTTTCTGGATGTGTATTTTAAGCCGTATCCGGGATATTATTTTACGGGCGATGGAGCCTTGCGGGACGAAGCGGGGCATTATCGCACTACAGGCAGGCTTGATGATGTGATCAATGTATCGGGTCATCGCATCGGCACAGCGGAAATCGAAAGCGCTTTTACCACCCATGATGCGGTTGTGGAAGCTGCAGTCGTTGGATTTCCGCATGACATTAAAGGGGAAGGAATATATGCCTACCTGACCTTGTTGCCTGAATATGATCACTCTGCCGAGCTGGAAAAAGAATTGATTCAATGGGTGCGTAATCGTATTGGCCCTATTGCTACTGCGGATGTAATTCATTGGGCGCCGGTGCTGCCTAAGACGCGTTCAGGCAAGATTATGCGCCGTATTTTGCGAAAAATTGCCAGTCATCAGGAAGACCAGATTGGTGATACCTCGACCTTGGCAGATCCAGGGTGTGTGAAACTGTTAATAGATAGTAGGAAATAGTTCATGATAGTCACAATAGATGGCCATAGTGGCTCTGGTAAAGGAACGGCAGGACGCGCAGTTGCCAAAGAACTCGGTTTTAAATTCCTCGATACGGGACTGTTATTCCGGGCGGTGGGTTTTAAAATGCTGAAGCTGGGCCTGCCATTTGATGATGAGGGTATTGCCACAGGTGTTGCAGAAGGCTTAGCCCCGGAAGACATGGAGGCACCCGAGCTGCGCCAAGAGGAGGTTGGTATTGCTGCCTCTAAAATTGGCTTGCTACCCAAAGTGCGCTTTGCGTTGCTCAATTATATGCGAGAATTTGCGCAGCAAGATCCAGGCGCCGTATTGGATGGTCGCGATATCGGTACAGTGGTGTGCCCAGGTGCTGATGTGAAGTTCTTTTTTGACTCTCGCGTTGAAGTCCGCGCCGAACGACGGTTTAAAGAACTGGTGGAACGTGGCGAGGACGTGCAGTTCGATACAGTGCTGGAAGAAATGCGTGCGCGCGACCATCGAGACAGTACTCGCAAGATTGGTCCCACAATTCCTGCAAAAGATGCTATAATAATAGATACGTCCGATATGACAATAAATGCTGTTGTTTCTGAGGTTTTATGTTATATTGAGCGCTATCAAGCTGATCGCCAAGGTTAGCTTGTAGAGCTTCAGCGCTTTCGCAGTGCGACAGTAAGCTCTTATTATTCAGGACCAAATTAAGCTTAGTCTGGTCCGCCGAAAGGAGTCATTCGTTTATTATGAATGCAAATACAACTGAATTAGAAAATTTTGAAAACATGAGCATGGAGTCTTTTGAGGCCCTGCTTGAAGAGTCTATGCCTGCTGGCAACTTGGTGGGCTCCGTCATTAAAGCAACCGTCGTTAATATTGACCGCGACAACGTGTTTCTCGACGTTGGACTGAAGTCCGAAGGTCGTGTGGCAGTGCGAGAATTCGCACCCCATGGCACAACGCTTGAGTTGGTCATCGGCGACGTTGTTGACGTCTACCTAGAGCGCATGGAAGACAAAGATGGCATGGTTTGCCTTAGCCGTGATAAAGCACGTCGTGAGGAAGCTTGGGTTGAGCTCGAGAAGTCCTTCCAATCAAATGATCGTGTAAAGGGTATCATGTGTGGCAAGGTCAAGGGTGGTTTCACTGTTGATCTGGAGGGCGCAATAGCCTTCTTGCCGGGCAGCCAAGTTGATGTACGTCCAATTCGTGACGTAACCCCATTGATGGGCATCGAGCAACCATTCCAGATCCTGAAAATGGATCGTGCACGTGGAAACATCGTTGTGTCCCGTCGCGCTGTTCTGGAAGAGTCCCGTGCAGAAGCACGTTCCGAGCTTATCTCTAACCTTGAGGAAGGTCAGGTTCTAGAAGGTATTGTTAAAAACATTACCGACTATGGTGCCTTTATCGACCTTGGTGGTGTTGATGGTCTATTGCACGTTACAGACATTTCCTGGCGTCGCGTTAATCATCCATCAGAGGTATTGGAAGTTGGTAAGACTGTTAACGTTCGCGTTATCCGTTACAATGCAGAAACACAGCGTATCTCGCTTGGCATGAAGCAGCTTGAGGAAGATCCTTGGGCAGGCGTTGAGATGAAATACCCTGTTGGCATGCGCCTAAATGGTGAAGTGACAAACATCACTGATTATGGTGCCTTTATCGAGCTAGAAGAAGGTGTCGAGGGTCTTGCCCACGTCACTGACATGAGCTGGACAAAGAAGGGTGCGCATCCAAGCCAGTTTGTTTCAGCAGGTCAGAATGTTGAGGTTATGATCGTTAGCATTGATCCTGAGAAGCGTCGTATTGCGTTGGGTCTGAAACAGTGTCAGCCAAACCCATGGGATGAGCTGAAAACCAACTTTAACGTTGGCGATACACATACTGGTGAGATCAAGAACATCACAGAGTTCGGCTTGTTCGTCTCTATGACTGATCAGATCGATGGTATGGTGCACATGTCAGACTTGTCTTGGGATGAAGCTGCAGATGTAGCTATCAAGAACTACAAGAAAGGCGAAGAGCTCGAGGTTAAAATCCTTGATATTGATGCCGAAAAAGAACGTGTGGTTCTGGGTGTTAAACAGCTATCCGGCGATCCTTTCGAGGAAAGCATGGAAGGTGTAAAGAAGGGTGCTATTGTAACCTGTGAGATCACTGCCGTTGAAGACAATGGTCTTGAAGTTATGGTTAATGGTGAAGTACCTGGGTACATCCGTAAGGTTGAGCTGGCGAAAGATCGCGACGATCGTCGTACTGACCGTTTTGCTGTTGGCGAAAAGGTTGATGCAAAGGTCACAGCAATCGATCGTAAGTCACGTCGTATGACTCTATCGATTCGCAGCCGCGAAATCGATGACGAGAAAACGGCAATGGCTGAATATGGCTCGACTGATAGTGGCGCAAGCTTGGGAGACATCCTAGGTGCAGCTATGTCAAAGAAAGCAGCTTCTAAAGATTCAGATACTGCTGAGGACAAAAAGAGCTAAATAAAGCTATCCTTTAAAAAAGAAAATCGCGTGCTTTTTCAGGAAGTACGCGATTTTTTTTGCCCATAATAACGAAAATTTAATCGCCTTTGGGTACACTTAAAATAGTGATTGGTATTTTTTAGTAGATATATTTTTAGGTGTAGTTGTGAGACAGCGTCGATCTTCCGTAGCATTTTTTGACAGAACATATAACGATGCCGTGGACTTATTACAAGAGTCCCGGACCTATTTTCGTGAGCATGCAACCCAAGAGCTAAGCACATTAGACCCCACAACCAGCATGTATTTAAGCGAAGAAGCTAGCCGTGTGACCAAGCGCATGACAGAAGTCATGACATGGCTGTTGGCGCAAAAAGCTGCACATTATGAACAAATCCCACGTGATCTATTATCAGCAAATACTTTCAGGCTGTCACATGATCCCGGTTTATCGGAAGATAGCGCGGATGCATGTGAAGTTCCGCTGCCTAAAAGATTGCGGGATCTGTTAAACAAAACCCACAGCCTGTATCGTCGCGTACAGTATCTCGACGGTCAGGTGTATGGCAAAGCATCAGTTGATGAGAGGTTTCATTAAATGATATAAGCAAGGCTTGGATCTCCAGGCCTTGCTTATTGAAGTAGTTACTGTTGCTGTAGCAGTTCAAGGGCCATTTTATATTTCTCTGACTGACGTTCTTTAAGCGCTTGCGTAGCAGTTGCTGCTGCAAGCGGGTAAAATATCTCTGGGCCAAAGGGTATATTGCCGTTTCCAATTTCTGCATGGAATTTTGCAAAGTCAGTTGGGTATTTTTTCATCACTTCTTCTCCAGGCTTTTCTTTAAGCTGTGAAGCAACTGTAAGCCCAAGTGTGCTCAGCAGTAGAGCGGGCACACGCATCAAGGTATATTTTGCTATTTCTACTTCGTTTGGTGCCCTGCCATAGTAGGCTTCCAATAGGGTCATACTTTTAAATTCATCAAAAATAGAAAATGCCCCAAGTGTTGCAAGATCAAAAGAAGCATATCCTTTACGCGTGGTTTCATAGTCAATTATTTTCAGATGCATCTCAAGAATTGCTAATATATTTGCTGGGTTCATATCACCATGAACAAGCACTCGTTCTTTGACCTTTTCAGAGAAAGTTTTCTCTAATATCATTAGAGCTGCTTTGCACTCCTTAAGATTCTCTGACGTACCGAATGGATCCGCTAAATCTGTAGTTTTCTGGAAAAGAGGCTGAAGAAATGTGAAAATTGTTCCTTCTTCTGCTTTAACATCTAGAGAATGGAATTTTTTTAGTTGCTCACCAGCAGTTTTAAAGAACCATCCACTATCAGGACGAAATTTAAAATCATTACTGATAAAATCTGTCAGCATGAACTTGCTTTCAACATCTGAGAAATGCAGCTTAGGTGCTATGTCGGCTTCTGAGGCAGCTTTATAAGCCTCTAACTCGGTTTCAAATTTCCCACCTGCAAAGCCTCCTGAGAAACGCCCAACCAAAGTTCTTTCTGGCAAATCAATTTTATAGATCTGAGAGCCTCCCGCGCCCGGGCGCATACCTCCAATACGGTCTTTTTTAACTTTTGCCCCTGAAAAAGCTTTTTAAACAGCTTCTTTTATGGTTTCAAATTGCTGCTCGGTTAACTCACACGTTGCTGAAACAGTTTGTGTAAATAGGATTAGGGCTAAAAGGGGGAAGAATTTTTTGTACATGAAACCTCCGCAGACTATTTTAATGAAGACTGTTTGCTTGAAAAATGGTGGTGGGCCTGGCAGGACTCGAACCTACGACACCTCCGTTATGAGCGGAGTGTTCTGACCAACTGAACTACAGGCCCCCAAAATTCAAGATAAACTCAGAATAATCGATTCTTATCTCCAGTCAAGGACTTTTGCGGGAGATATGATAAGTGGTATAATGAATTTCAGATAATTGCGCCCGCAAGGGCAAGAAAGAAAATAATGGCAATAATACAGGGTCTTGACGATGTTGCGACCTATTTCCATCAGGGTTGCAAATCCCCTGATTCTCTGGCAATTGGCACAGAATGGGAACGCATTTTGTATGACGGGGAAACATTTACGCGCCTAAATTATAGTCAAATTTGCAAAACATTCGACTTTTTCCAAGCCGATGGCTGGCAGCCCGTTTGGGAAGGAAACAATCGTATTGCCTTGAAAAAAGATGGCAACAGCATCTCGCTGGAGCCCGGAGGCCAGCTGGAACTATCGGCTAAAACATTTGCCAGCATGCAAGAAGTTGCAGATAGCTTAAGCGCTTTTGATGCACTGTTGTCTCAGTGTGCCCAGGAACATAATTTTATTCTGACCAGCTTTGGTTTTGATCCTGTGTCCTCGCGTGATGAGGTCACCACTATGCCGAAACAGCGCTATGGCATTATGACCAAATACATGCAGCAGGTTGGGACTCTTGGACTGGATATGATGCATCGCACAGCAACAGTGCAGGCCAATCTTGATTATACTTCTGAAGAAGATTTCATACGTAAAATGCGCGTGGCATTGGGATTGTCACCTATTATTGCGGCCCTGTTTGCTAACTCTCCGGCCCATGGATACAAGGACTATCGTGCCCATATTTGGCATCATACAGACAATGATCGCTGTGGCATCTTGCCTTTTGCATTTGAAGATGGCTTTGGGTTTGAACGCTATGCAGCATATCTGCTTGATGTACCAATGTACTTTGTTATCCGGGATGGCCAGTATATCGATATGGCGGGGCAATCTTTTCAAGATTTCCTGGCTGGTAAGCTTCCCGGCCTTGCAGAGGAAAGGCCTAGCTTGACCGATCTGGAAGATCATATGTCGACAGCCTTTCCCGAAGTGCGCCTTAAACAGTTCCTAGAGACACGAAGTGCCGATAGTGGGCCATTACACCATGCAATTGCTATACCCGCACTGTGGGCAGGTATATTGTATAATCAGGATGTATTAAATTTGCAGTATGATCGAGTAATGGATTGGACACAGGAAGATCGGACTTTTATGTGGCAGACACTGCCAAAAGCAGGACTAGATCTTGAATTCCGTGGACAACCCCTTTGGACTATTGCTGAACAGGTTTTTGAGGCCCTGGAGCCATCCACGCATTTAAACTATCTCAAACAAATAATTGAATCTCGGCAAACTCTGGGCGACAAAATGGTCAGCATCTTTTCAAAGGATAAGAAAGCTATCCTAGCAGCCACCAACGAAGCGTTGCCGCACAATCAGCGTCAGTCCTTTTGTTTATAGAACGTGTAGGAAAGAGTGATGACCTTAATGTCATCAAGGTTTTCATCGTCATCTAATTCGGCATCGATAAAAAACTGCACAGGCATGTCCATGGTTTGACCAGGCTCTAGGCGCTGTTCTTGAAAGCAAAAACATTCAACCTTGTTAAAGTAAATTCCTGCTTTCTGAGGGGTTACGTTGTAGACAGCCATGCCCACCAAGGGCTCACTGCCAATGTTTTCAGCTTGATAAAAAGCCAGCCCAGCTTCGCCAAGTTTGACGGTGACTTCCTTTTGTAAGGGGGTAAAGCGCCAAGGTAACGTGTAGTTTACATCGGCGTTGAATTGGATCCGAACTGTACGGTCACGTATGTCCCCTGTGGGGGCGAAAGCAACTTTCGTCGTGCCTCCAAACCCCGTCTGTTGGCAGAAAATGCGATATAATGGCACTGACGCAAAAGTAAGGCACACCATAAAAAAGGCGATCACTAACAGCAGAACACGGGTATTACGGAAGGTGGGCGTTTGAGCCATGAATTAATAACCCTGGATTTTCAGCATCCCAAGCCCATAGAAAATGGCACAGACCAGCATAAATATCCAAAGGAACATACGGTTTTTGCCCTTAGTAGCATTGGTGACGCGGTATTTTTCAGCCATGGTGGCTCCCCATAAAAAAAGCTTCGAACTATGATGAGTATAGATCGAAGCTTGATGTCAGAGCAAGTGATCTACAAAAAGTCCTAGAAAGACAAGAAACAGGTACAGTATGGAAAAGCCAAAAAGCTTTTTAGCGAGTGACTCGCCTCCTAGGCGCTTTAATCTTAGGGCCATTGCAATGAATAAAACGTTAAGTACCGTTGCTAAAATCAAATACGGCATACCGGCCATCCCAATGAAGTAGGGCAGAGACACGGTTATTGCCAGAACGATTGAATAAATCAAGATCTGGGTTTTTGTTTCTTCTTCGCCGGAGACTACAGGTAACATTGGCACGCGTGCATTGACATAGTCCTGGCAACGATACAATGCTAGCGCCCAAAAGTGTGGCGGTGTCCACAAAAAGATAATGGCAAACAGCAGCATCGATTCGGCTGTCACATCACCCGTGACGGCTGCCCAACCAATCATCGGGGGAAAGGCGCCAGCCGCACCACCGATTACAATGTTCTGAGGCGTGCGGCGTTTTAATATCATTGTATAGATCACTGCATAAAAGAATATGGTAAACGCCAGAATTCCGGCAGCCACATAATTGGTTGCAAGGCCCAAGGTGATCACTGAAGCCACTGATAATGTGATGCCAAGCCCAAGTGCGTCTTGATAACGCACGGCCCCAGCAGGGATGGGACGGTCTTTTGTGCGCTGCATGACGGCGTCAATATCACGATCGTACCACATGTTCAGTGCGCCGGATGCACCAGCCCCAACCGCGATGCACAAAATACTGACAGCAAATAGAAATGGATGAATTTCTCCTGGTGCCAGTGCTGCCCCAATAATTGCCGTG
>JBMYXZ010000011.1:8312-21924 GCA_049608925.1 Alphaproteobacteria bacterium
CCAATGACATGACCCGAGGCTTTAGAAGATTAAAGTAATCTTGCCAAGTCGGGTCAGTCTCACTGGCTTCATAGGAGCCCACAGTAGGTGCAGATGTTGTGGTCATACTATTTTACGGTCGGCTGTGTTTCAAACGAGTGAAATGCCGGTGGAGACGTTGTTGTCCACTCCAACGTATTAGCATACTTGCCCCAAGGATTGTCACCAGCAGGCTTGCCGCGTGCCAAGGTATGGAACACGATGTATATGAACAAGAACGTAGCTGCGGCCGTGATATAGCTTCCAATCGAAGATACATAGTTCCAACCTGCAAAAGCATCTGGATAGTCAGGAATACGGCGAGGCATACCGGCTAGTCCTAAGAAATGCTGCGGGAAGAAAATCATGTTTACACCGATAAATGTCATCCAAAAGTGCAGCTTGCCCAATTTCTCGGAATACTGACGTCCAGACATTTTCCCAATCCAATAGTAAAAGCCTGCAAAAATCGCAAATACCGCGCCTAATGACAGGGTATAGTGGAAGTGGGCTACAACATAGTACGTATCATGAAACACTACGTCCAAACCCTGGTTAGCCAAGACAACACCAGTCAATCCACCGATCAGGAATAGACCGATAAAGCCAATGGCAAATAGCATCGGGGTTTCGAAAGTAATCGATCCCCCCCACATAGTTGCCAGCCAACTGAAAATCTTAATACCCGTGGGTACCGCAATCACCAGCGTTGCAGCCAGGAAGTAGGCATTCACCCTTACGTCAAGGCCAACCGTGAACATGTGATGGGCCCACACAACGAATCCAATGACACCGATACCAACCATTGCATATACCATTCCCAAATATCCAAACACAGGCTTTTTCGAGAAGGTTGATACAACAGTACTGATGATACCGAACGCCGGCAAGATAATGATGTACACTTCTGGATGACCAAAGAACCAGAATAAATGCTGGAATAACACAGGGTCACCACCACCGGCTGGATCAAAGAACGACGTCCCAAAGTTTCGGTCCGTCAGAATCATGGTGATAGCACCGGCGATAACCGGCATGGCGATCACAATCAAGAAAGATGTCACCAGCACAGACCACACAAACAGTGGTGTCTTATGCAGAGTCATACCTGGCGCCCGCATGTTCATGATGGTGGTAATCAAGTTAATCGAGCCCAGAATTGATGAAATACCCGCAATGTGCAGACTTAAAATAATAAAGTCCATCGCCGCATCTGGATGCAATATCTTGGTACTTAAGGGTGGATACAAGGTCCAACCGGGGCCAGCACCAGCGCCAACGAACGCGCTCATAAGTAGCAGCGCGATGGAAAAAGGCATCAACCAAAAACTGATGTTATTCATGCGTGGGAATGCCATATCAGGTGCCCCAATCATCAGTGGAACAAACCAGTTTCCGAAGCCACCGATCAGAGCAGGCATAACCATGAAGAAGATCATCAACAACCCGTGCAGAGAAATCATGATGTTGAACAGTTGATATTGGTCGCCCAGCAATGGAGAGCCCGGTTCGGACAACTGATATCTGATTAACCAAGAAAGGCCGCCACCCAACAGACCACCAATAATTGCGAAGACAATGTACATTGTCCCAATGTCTTTATGGTTGGTTGACAGCACCCAACGGCGCCAACCTGTTGGTGTATGATCATGATGATCGTGATTGCCACCTTGAGAGTTAGAATTAGCTGTCATAGACCCGCCTGTGGTTTTCTTTGCTTGTGCACTTGTCATGTAAGACCCCGATTTATGCGTATTTTTCTTTGGCCGAAGTTAGCCACGAATTGTATTCATCCTTGGATACTGCGCGAACCGCAATAGGCATGAAACCATGCTTCATACCACAAAGTTCCGAACATTGACCATAATATAGACCAGGTTTCGTAACACGAATCCAGGTTTCATTCAAACGACCAGGCACACAGTCCATTTTTACACCAAATGCTGGGATCGCCCAGCTGTGTAGAACATCAGTGGCTGTCATAATCAACCTGACATTGGTGTCCACTGGTACAACAACTTCATTATCTACAGATAATAAGCGCAGCTGCCCAGGTTGCAACTCGTTATCAGGGATGATTGTGCTGTCGAAAGCAAATTCTTGCTCCACATAATCATAATTCCAGAACCACGCATTGCCAGAGATTTTAATGGTCATCTCAGGGTCAGAAGTCTTATCCATGAAATACAAAAGCTTAAACGATGGAACAGCAATCACCAACAGAATCAACGTGGGAATAGCCGTCCAGACAATCTCAAGCGTTGGATTGTGAGACCGCGTTGAAGGAGACGGGTTTTTAGACGCCCGAAAGCGCAGCAAAATGAAAAACAGCAACCCTAAAACAAAGGCGCCAATTACACAAATCACGATAAACACAAATGTGTGCAAATCAATGACGCTATCCATCACCGGAGTGACTGATTCCTGAAAGTTCCACTGCCAAGGGCGTGGTTTATCTGCCATTACGCCCGTAATGGACAGAAGGTTCGCCAGCATAAAAGCCAGGGTCGATATAAATTTCTTGCGCATGCCGTTGCTCGACAATTTTTATACAGTATATGTATTTATACTATAGCCAGAAACCCACGTCGAGGCTCTTGACACATTTTTTGTCAATTTCTCTCCAAAAGCGTTCCAGCACGATCATTCAAATTAATCTGAACGTCCTCATCTGATATCAATTTTACACCGACGTTGCCATTGGCATGAGTCGTAACATGCGCTGCTGCATTCTGCCTATAACAGCTACTTGCAAGGCAATAGCGAAAGCCTGGGATATATTCTTTACCAAGAAGGCTGTCTGGCTCTTTCCAATCCTCATCTGTTTCAAAGACATGTGTTGTCCACCAAGGGTCACGTGGATACGGCCAGTGGGTTGAGGAGGATATAATGCCAAATATCTTCATCCCGTTTGGTGTTTTTAAGCCTGTATACAAATGAAAATGTACGTCTCCAGCCATGAAAGTTACTTTGGAAATTCTCTTCTCGTCAATGAAAGTAAGCAATTCATCTCTTTGACCCGGGAAGCCATTCCAATTATCACCGCTATAGCTTTCATTAAGAAATCTGGGGAACATTGTAACCGTGGAAAAAATCAGCTTATTCTTGTTTTTATCAGTTTCAAGCCATCGCTTTAAAATTGCCATATCGCGCGGCCTTATAATGTTGCCGCCCTTGCGATCCAACCGAGTGCCCAGCATAAAGGCATCCTGCCCATTTATCTTAAAAGCATAGCAATGTTTCGGGTCATGCGGCGCTCGGGTGAAGCCAGGCGAATGCATTGCCTGATATGTATGGAATGCTGCCAGGCCAGCTTGCGTCATCATGGTATCAAGCGTCCCCTGTATATCAAGATTGTTTGAGACCTCATGATCATCTGCTGCCTGGAAAAATGGATACTTTGACAACGCTTCGGCGCAGTGTGGACGCTGCATTGTTAACCTGTAGAGCTCACTAAAACCATCATATTTCTCACACTGGTTCAAGAGTCTAAGACTATCTGCATAGACAAAGTCGCCGGTATGCACAATTGCATCAACTTCTTCCTGGTTTGAATTTATGACGCGATATATTTCATCGCTCGCTTTGTACCACAGCTTCCATCCCCACAAGTATGCCCAATAATTACAGGACATCATCCAAAATTTGGCTGTATTACGGTTATGATTAGAAATTTTATAATTCACTACTGGAAAATCATCGAAGGAAATACGATCCTTGTCGTCTAATTCCCCTTTGTAATAACCAAACTGCAGTTGATATGGGCCGTGCACATTTGCATCAATTTCAATCAGCGCCGCATAATCTTTGACGTCTTTGATTTTTCCCAGTTGGGGATGCTCTGTGTCAAATGGCACCGTCATTGCTTTCGCGTAAGTTTGAGACCATTGCCTCCCCTGGCGCCTATATCGCCATGCTGCAATCTGGTCAGGCTTGTCGAGTTCGCCAAAACCCGTAAAACAAACTTTCCCATCGGGTCGGACCCCGCGAACAGGGCCAACCTTTAGCTTCATTAATTTGGGAATAAGCTCTTCATTACTATTGCTATTCTGGTAAGACGCTTGAGAAAAGCTTGCAGATAGAAAAACGAGAAAAATGTATAAGATGCGCATGGTTAAAGGCCCAATTATATTGTAATGACCTCATGCTAAAGCACATATATTAAGACGATATTAATTTGCTACCAGCACAAAAACAGAGCGCTCGTACTTGGCAATAATATCGGATACATCGTCGTATGATTTTGTGCCGTTGCTATAGGTTACGCGATTGCCCAGTTTACGCTTTAGCATTGGGATGATTCGGTCTGATTTCACCGCATAGCTTATACCTTGAGCAATTGTTCCAATCGTGCGCAGAGCAGCCATTTGATTGAATGTGGCTTTGACCACACCAATTGCAACGCCGCGTTCATTCAGCAATGGACCGCCAGAGTTTCCAGGCTGAACCGGAACATCAATTTGATAGACAACTTTATTGCCGCGTATACCACTGAAGGCATTTACGCGCCCAAAGGACGCTTTTTGCTCGTTCCCTTGAATCATCAAAAGAGGATAGCCAAGCGTCAAGACTTCATCACCTTTTTCAACACTGCTTTGTGTGCCAATGGGAATAGGGTTCGTGCGCATGTTGACTTTGCCGATGGCAACATCATTTGCCTCGTCAATATCTAGGATTTGTGCTTGTATTTTGCGGCCACTGAGATCCTTAATCCAAATATCATTTTTGCCTTTAATAACGTGATAGCTGGTAAGGAAATGCCCTTCATTGGTAATGAAAAAGCCGGTTGCAATATGCGACATGCTTTGTCTTGTTGGGGTCGAGCGCTGCTGTCCCCCAATTGAAAAGTGGTTAGCTTCTTTATTATGAACTAGGGACCGATTTTGTGCGTTTTCGGCACATCCTTGTAACATTACCATTGCTACTATTGCTATGAAGACCCGCATATTTCACCAGTTATTATCATTATTCTATCTTCAGTATTGCAGCCAAAGGTTAAATTTAGACAAACGCTGTGCGTAAAATAATTGAGCTGTAAACAGAATCATTGTACTATATTGAGTATTTTAAATTCAGGGAGACATATAATGTACAACAAGATTTTATTATCATCTGTTGCTGCTGTCAGCATCTTGATCACAGGCTGTGCACAGCAAAATCAAAAACAGACAATCGGTGGTATCCTAGGTGGTGTCGGCGGTGGCCTTATTGGCACACAAATTGGTAGCGGCACTGGCCGTACGGTTGCCACTATTGCCGGTGCTGTTGTTGGTGGCTATCTGGGTAGCACACTGGGAGCACAATTGGATGAAAGCGATCGCATTCGCGCGCAAAATACTGCCAGCGAGTCTCTAGAGCAATCACCTAACGGTCGTACAAGCACTTGGACGAACCCAAATAATGGTAATACAGGTAGCTTTACACCAGTTGCTACTTCATTTACCAAAGCTGGGGCACCTTGCCGCCTTGCGCGATCAACCGTTACGATTAATGGGCAGAAACGAGCTGTTGAAAGCAAGTTCTGTAGGCAAAATGATGGTACTTGGAACCTGGAATCCGAGAGAATTCTGTAAATATTTTATGGGGTCGGAACTTTGGTTTCGACCCCTCTTTTAATTTTAAGCGTAATATTCCTTATAACTGGGATATTGCAGCTTCACCCCGAGTTCTTGCTTGATTTTGTCATTTCTAACGCGGCGACATTCGCTGTAAAAGCTTTTTGCCATTTCTGACATTTCTGCTTCTTCGTATGGTATTTGCATTGGAGACGGCAAGCCTCGCTGCTGGCATGCATATTCCAATACCTCGCAGGTGGATGCAGGTAAGTCATCCGCCAAATTATAGATACTGCCAGGGTTTGGGCGTGTGATTGAAGCACGTAACGTTTGCACGATATCATCCACATGAATCCGCGAAAATACTTGGCCAGGTTTGTTTATGCAAGTAGGATTTGCAGGATCTATACGGGTCAATATGTCGCGACCTGGGCCATAAATTCCTGAAAGTCTGAATATATGACTAGGCAGATCTGACTTCAGCCAAGCTTGTTCAGCCGCATGACGGTCTTTCCCACGCTTGTTGCCAGGGTTAGTAGCTGAGGTTTCATCTACCCAGCCGCCCTGGGTATCGCCGTAAACCGATGTTGCTGATAAATATCCAACCCATGCAGGGCTTGCGTTCTGCAAGTCTTTCAGGTGTTGTTCGATGATGATATCGCCACCGTCTTGCGGAGGTATGGTTATCAGAACGTGCGAGGCTTGAATTCGGCCCAAGGGAAAATCATCACGATGTGTTCCGTGCACTTGCCACCCCTCGGATTCCAAAGCGTCACAAATTCTTGAGCCAACGTAGCCTTTGCCAAGGCATAAAAATGTTTTCACAGCCATCAATTTATTTCGAATTTTAGATAATATTAGTGCTTTTGAAAGCATATGGAAACCCTTTGTTTTCCGATAACCGCGATGATGCCGGTACATCTTAACAGAGGGTAATAAAATGCAAATCTCTAGGAAGTTCTTGGCTTTTTTCATCGTTTTATTTTCAGTTAGTTTGGCTGGTGATGGTATTGCGAGTGGTCGAGCTAGTAAAGGCAAAGAGGAAGATGATGGCAGAGCCAGAGAGCGTTCTAGGTCGATAGTTGCTGCTGACAGAGAGGAAGCTATTGATTACAGTGAAGCTGCTGATGGCTATAAAAGACAAATTAACCACCTGACGGATGAAAGCCTTATTAGAGAGGCCATAGCATCACGCCATACGCTTCAAGTCATTACTCCTGAATATGATAGAAGGTGGGGACTAGGGTTTCTGACGTATTCCTTAAATTGGTCAAAGTGGTATTATCACACTGCTAAAAGGTTGCATTTCGCCCGTAATATTGGTGATGGGGTTGTTATGATTCTCTCAACAGTTCTTGCTGTTGTCGTTGGAACGGATGACCCGGTGAAGATCGCTCTCGCTGCGACGGTCGCAGGATTGACCGCGATAAATACAACAATGGCAAATCTTGGGGATAAAGCAGAGGCTTCAGGTCGGGATAGAAAGCGTGAGCTAGTAACAGGTATGCAAGAGGTTAACGTTGAGTATTTCGAGATGGTAGAAGAGCTGAAACGCAGAGGGATTGTCAAATCTGAAGCTGACCTTGCACTTTTTCACAACAATGGAACAAGAAAAGCATTTATTCCTTATGATGAAATGCACGCTGAGGAAGAGGGCGATTATATTATTGAAATGACGCCGCAAAGGCGCGGCCATAATTCTAATGTAGCAGCCACCCCCATGGAAAGCCAGTGGCATAAGAACAGTGCACTGCTTGGTGAAGACGACGAAGAAGGTGACAACGAGTAACAAAAATATTTAGATCAGGAAGGTGCCGGGCTTCCGGCACCTTCCATAAACTATAAGACTGTATTATTCTTGCGCAAATTTTCTCAGAAGTTCTAAAGAATTTTGAGCATGCCTAAGGTAAGCTCTGTACTGCTCCTCTAGTGTTTTTCCTGGGCATTTCAGGCCAACTGATTCAGCAGTATTGATGAGTGATTCTGCCTGCTCTTTAGATTGAAATCCACTATAGGTAAACTGTATGCTTTCAGATTTTAGTTTTTTAGTTGCGAGGTATAACAGCATTTCCGCCTTTTCTTCAGCATCGAATGTTGGGCTTCGAGGTTCATGAAATACTAGGAAAAATGCTAGGTTGAATAAACCGTTTTGTTCAATGGATGGTTGCGAGGCCTCAAATGATTGGTTTAAAACTGCAATTGATGCATTGTATTCAGGGTTATTGTAAGTCGTGGTTGGGCGACACTTCCGAACATGAATTGCGTCGTGTTCCCATAGGTCGCATGGTGGCATTTCTCTGACGTAATCGAAGTCTGCAACAACATTGGTGGCAACAGCTAAAAAATCCAGAGATGTTAATGTTTCCTGCCCTGGGTGTTGGAAGACCCATGCACTTCTCATCAACGGCAATGGAAATGAACCTGTAGGTGAGACAAGAGGTATATAGTATTGTTTAGGCATGTTAGGGGTGCACATTTTCAAGAAAGATTTGCTCCTGTGCTCTAATATTTTCGTAATTTTTTTGGTATTTGAAACCTTCCGTACAATTTTCATTCTATCAAATCCAAGGACATTTTCACCATGCATGTCTATTTGAATGTACTTCTGGGATTCTTTTGTTGTTGAGAGAACGTAAACCCATATGCGGCCTATAAGATTCAAGTCTAATAGGCTCATCATCTCATGAAAATTTTCTGACTTTACAACTGTGTCAATGTGCACAAGCAGAGATTTAATTTGTCCACTGTTTGCCCTGCCAGAAGTTGCTTTTAGAATGAAATCCCTATCAGCCTCATAGAGAGGCCAAAGGGTGTTTTCTGACGCGACCCTTGTCGAATAGTTCATGTCAGGGTTCTCTGTAAGCACGGTCTTAAGTAGTTCGAATCGTGCAGCAGCGCCAACGTGTCCGTCACCCTCAAGCTGTAAGGTGTGCTTCGGGGTGGCATTTTCCGCTTCAGAGTTACTGTTACTAGCTATAGTCTGTGTTGATGTATAGAATGTTGATAATGTCAGTAAAAAAATGGATAAATTCTTAATCATAAATAATCCTTGGTTAACTATCTTTTGTAATTGTTTGTTTTGCTTATCATGTAAATTGATTGATTGCAATAAAATTGAAAATGTTTGCCTGCCTTATCTTCTTGAAATTTGTGCTCAGCTTTCGTAGTGTACACCCAGGGTATTTTATCAATCACGAGTTACTATGTCGGAAATTTCAGCCACAGCAGTTGGCGAATCACTAAGCACCCATGACTTTTCAGTATGGGGATTGTTTTTACATGCAGACTTTATAGTGCAGCTAGTTATGCTGATGCTATTGGCAGCCTCTATCTGGTGTTGGACGATTATTTTTGCGAAATATACAACCTTCAAACGCTTGTCTAGCCAGGCGTCGAAGTTTGAATCCACCTTCTGGGGGGCAAAGTCCATCGAGGAACTGTATGACAGGATCTCGGGTCGGGTGAATGATCCTTTCTCGGCGGTATTTGCAGCAGCAATGCGGGAATGGAAGGGCTCAAATAAGGCGGGTGCGCGGTCAGACGTGTCCTCGCAACAGCGCATTGAGCGGGTGATGAATGTTGCTAAATCGCGAGAGCTGGACCATTTGGAAAAGAACATGGGCTTTTTGGCGACTGTTGGTTCAACAGCACCGTTCGTAGGTTTGTTTGGAACCGTTTGGGGTATTATGAACAGCTTCCAGGGTATTGCGACAATGCAGAGCACAAACCTGGCGGTGGTTGCGCCTGGTATCGCAGAAGCTTTGTTTGCAACCGCGCTAGGCTTGGTGGCAGCAATTCCAGCTGTTATCGCTTACAACAAGCTGTCGACTGATTTGAATCGGTATGGCCAAAGGTTAGAGACCTTTATGGACGAGTTCTCAACCGTTATTTCTCGCAAGAACAGTGGGTAATCAAGATGGGAGCTCAACTTAATCAACGCAGACGCGGCAGCCAGCAGCGTATGATCAGCGAGATCAATGTGACGCCGTTTGTGGATGTCATGTTGGTGCTGTTGATTGTCTTTATGGTAACGGCGCCTTTGATGACAGTAGGTGTGCCCGTTGATCTGCCGGAAGCACAAGCTTCCTCGATAAATGAAAAAACGGAGCCTTTGACGATTTCGTTGGATGCTGACGGCCGGATATTTATTCAGGAAACTGAAATCGAGATGGAAAACTTGGTGCCAAAGTTGTTGGCGATCACCGGCGAAAATCCAGAAACGCGGATCTATTTGCGTGGCGATAAATCTTTACGATATGAACATGTGATGAAGGTTATGGGCACGGTAAATAGTGCAGGTTTTCACAAGGTTGCTTTATTGGCAGAGCTGCCCAAGCCGGAGACTGCTAAAGGATGAGTCAGGGGTTTATATACTCTGCAGTATTGCACGTTTCCGTCTTTATCTTGATGTGGCTGGGCTTGCCAAGCATGGACCCCAAGGATGTCACGTTGCTGCAGCCTGTGCCGGTTGAGGTCGTACAGATTGCGGAAGAAACAACACGTTTGACACCGTTTGAAAAACCTGACTTGCCAGAGATTGAAGAAAAGATCGAGCTGGCGGATTTGCCGCCAAAGATGGATCCAAAGCCTGTTGAGGCGCCGCCTCAGCAGAAGCCGGATGCTAAGCCACAGCCACCTGAATCACAGCCAGAGACAGTGGCAGAAGCTGCGCCGGATCCCTTACCAGCGCCATCAAAGCCGAAACAGCCTAAAATGGCCAAAAAGCCAGATCCGAAGCCGGTGACCAAACCAAAGAAGCCTGCGAAGAAGAAGGCGAAGAAAAAGCAGGCGAAAAAGAAAGACGATTTTGCGTCTGTGCTGAAAAACTTGCAAGAATCGTCGCCTGCGCCGGTTGTGCCATCACAGCAGTCTCAGCAATCAGATGTGATGCCGGCATCGTCATTAAGCACAGGGCAGCTTAGTGATGTTCTGACAACCAGCGAGCTTGATGCTCTAAGGCGTCAATTGGCGCAGTGTTGGAATATCCCGGCAGGCGCAAGGGATGCGCAGAATTTATTGGTTGAGATCCGCGTTTCAGTTAACCCTGATGGCACTGTTAGGCAAGCAAAGATAGTCGATCAAAGCCAAATGGCTGCTGACTCATTTTATAGGACAGCAGCTGAAAGTGCACTGCGCGCGGTGCATCACCCAGCTTGTAGAACTTTGAAACTACCACCGCATAAGTATGATAGTTGGAAGGATATGACCTTGCGGTTTAACCCGAAAGAAATGTTGTACTAAAGGAAAGGACTGGACATGAAATACGTGAACTTTTTGTGTGTGCTGCTACTAACACTAGTGGGGCAGGCGAATGCGGAATTAAAGGTGAATATTACCCAGGGTACGATTGATCCCGTACCGATTGCGATTACCGAGTTTTCTTCCGAGGGAGGAGGGCTATTTTCCGATGTAGATTCCAGCCAGATTGCCAGCGACTTGCCCAAAATTGTGATGAGCGATCTGCAGAGCTCTGGCCTGTTCCGTCCATTAGACCCACGTTCATTTATTCAGAATTCTTTGGATCCTATCCGCTTTTCTGATTGGCGATTGATCCAGTCACAAGCATTGGTGACGGGCACAGTGAAAGATATGGGGGGTGGCAAAGTCCGCGTTGAATTCCGCCTTTATGATGTGGTGACCGAGCGTCAAATGGAAGGGCTGGCCTTTAATGGAACGGCAAAAGAATGGCGCCGCATTGCGCACAAGGTGGCTGATGCAATCTATCAGCGCATAACCGGGGAAAAAGGTTATTTCGACACGCGTATTGTGTACGTTGCCCGCAAGGGAGAGGGTAAAACTGTCAAAACACGCCTGGCAATTATGGATTATGATGGAGAAAACCATAAATATCTGACTAACGGACATCATTTAACGCTGACGCCAAGGTTTTCCCCTAGTGCCCAGGAGTTGGTCTATTTGGACTATGGTAAGGATAACAAAACGCCGCGCGTTCACACGATGAATGCTAGCACGAAAAAGCAACGCCGGTTGGGATCTTTTAACGAGATGACGTTCGCGCCGCGTTATTTGGATGCTAACAATATTCTACTGTCTCGTGCGGAAAGCGGGAACAGTTCGATCTTTTTGATCGATACGCGTAATCGCCGCATCCAACGCCTAACGCGTGGTCCATGGATTGATACGTCTCCAAGTGCCTCTCCTGATGGCGGACGCATTGTTTTTAACTCGGACCGAGGCGGATCTCAGCAGCTTTATGTGATGAATCGTGATGGCTCTGGTGTTCAGCGTATCAGTGGCGGCGGCGGGCGTTATGCGACGCCAGTTTGGTCACCACGTGGTGACTATATTGCCTTTACTAAAATGTATCGCGGGCAGTTTTACATCGGCATAATGCATCCTGATGGAACCGGCGAGAGATTGCTGGCAAAAGGGTATCTGGTGGAAGAACCTACCTGGTCTCCTAACGGACGTGTGATAATTTTCACACGCCAGGGGTATCCTCAGCGAGGCCGCAAAACTCTAGACACCAAGCTGTTTATGGTTGATGTGACGGGATATAACGAGCGTCCAGTGAAGACTCCTGGGGGAGAAAATGCGATAAGTGCTGCTTGGTCCCCCTTGATTCCATGATGGAATAGTTTTAGAGTACGTGTAAGAATGCTGTGGCATAGAGATTAACCGTATGTTTACGGTCTTTGTGCTAAAGCTAATGGGTAAAAAGACTAATTTAAGTCGAAAGGGAAAATAATGAACTTAAAGCATCTTACAGTTGTGATGGCTGCTCTAACTCTTGCAGCTTGTCAAACACCACCAAAAGTTGAGCAGGCTGAGCACATGCACGAGCAAATGGCGATTCCTGGTTCTGTTGAGGACTTTGCACAAAATACACCTAACCACGTGTATTTCGCATATGACAAGTCAGATCTTAACGATCGCTCAAAGCATGACCTACTTGCGTGCGTTGAGTGGCTAAAGAAATACCCACACATGGCTGTTGTGGTTGAAGGTCACACAGACGAGCGTGGAACACGTGAATACAACTACGCTCTAGGTGAACGCCGTGCGGTTGCTGTAAAGCGCTTCTTGGCTGCTAACGGTGTTGGCTTCCACATGCGTGGCCACCACGGTAAAGATATGAAAAGCGACCGTCACGTTCGCACAGTTAGCTTTGGCAAAGAAAAGCTGCCAGCTGGCGCAGCAGGCGGCAACGAGTACACAAACCAAAAGAACCGCGTTGCGATTCTTCGTGTTGAGTAATTCGTAAGCAATTGCTTTTGAAAGAGGGGCTCTTGATTGAGCCCCTTTTTTTGTGTGTAATAGAAACATGTCTGAACTTACTTTTTCACATCTGACTGCGTCTTATAAAGACTTGGTAGTATCTTGGCTGCACAAGCCTCATGTTGCTGAATGGTTTCATGGGGATGGGCTCAACAGTACCCTGAACTCGATAGAGCAATACCTCGCTGGCAAAGCTGATTTATATGATCATTGGTTGGGATTTTGTGATGGTGTACCATTTGCTTTTTTGATGACATCACTGATAGAGCCTGACCCAGAAGATCACCTCAACAAGTGGCATGATCCTAATCAAAAAGCCATGACTCTAGATCTGTTGATTGGCGAAGAAAACTATCTAGGCAAAGGTTTATCGGTGCCGATGATTCAGCAATTTATTACTCAGCATCTGTCAGATGCTGATGTTGTGTTTATTGACCCGGAAGCCACAAACACCAAGGCAATTCATGTTTATCAGAAAGCAGGCTTCGTGAAAGTTGACGAGTTCATTGCCAGCTGGCATCCAGTGCCCCACTGGCTGATGCGTTGTGTCCGGGATAAATTGTGATATGGTCTGTAGACTATACACTATACACATTAATGCTTTGAGTATATTTTTACTGTGTATATACACAAAATTCAGCTGGAAAAATCTGGGTCTAATAGAGAATTCAAATGCCAATCCCCCTCACTCCGACTTTCCGCGGCTTGACCGCGGAATCCATTTTTTGCATTTTTTTCAGTTCCTTATATTGATTTAAAATCTTGATATTTTGAGTTTTGCTCCTACCTGTGAAATTCTT
>JBMYXZ010000012.1:0-21419 GCA_049608925.1 Alphaproteobacteria bacterium
CTTCATCTGAGAGGCACCGGTAAAGGCTCCTTTCTCGTAGCCAAATAACTCGCTCTCCAGTAGATTTTCCGGGATTGCGGCACAGTTTACTGAAATAAAGGGCTGGCTGCGCCTACGGCTTTTGCGGTGTATATACTTTGCCATGACTTCTTTACCGGTGCCTGATTCTCCCGTAATTAAGATGCTAGCGTCACTAGGCGCAATTTGGTCTACCAGTTTAAAAATGTTGTTCATTGCGGGATCCTTAAAGATAAAGTCATCTTGATCCCCAGAGATAGCCTCGATAACAGCTGCAATGAGGTCAGGATCTGGTGGAAGAGGTACATACTCCTGAGCGCCTGCTTTAATCGCAGCAACTGGAGCTTTCGTGTCATTGTCGATGCCACAAGCAACAACGGGGATTGTGATGCGCTCGTTTGCCAACTGGTCTACCAGATCATAAATTTTCAGGTTAACGTCAACCATTACCAGGTCTGCCCCTTTACCTGCACGCAGGTTATCAACAGCCTCTTTGATAGTGCGAACATGCGTGACTTTCGCCCCGCGTTTCATGGCAATTTGGCTTGCAGTACTGATATGACCTTCCAGTTCACCAACGATCATCAAGCGCATATTTTACTCTCCTTGCAACTCGGATTTAATAATTTCAGTCATGGTTACGCCAAGGTGATCATCCATAATGACGACTTCACCACGGGCGACCAGACGGTCGTTAACAAATATGTCGATAGCTTCACCAACTTTACGGTCTAGCTCGACAACTGCTCCACGACCCAGCTTTAGCAACTGGTTGACGGGCAATGCTGCCGTTCCCAAAACGGCGGATACTTGTACGGGCACATCATAGATAGCCCCCAAGTTTCCTCCAGTTCCTTCAGATGCTCCATTCTCAGAGGCATCCTCTGCCTCAGCAGCCCATGCATCGGCATCAATTTCAGCAGTTTCCTCTGCAGTGTTTTCGTTTTCTTGATTTTCTTCATCCAGAAATGTCATCTTGTACCTCTTCTGTTACCTCTTGCTGTGGTTCTTGAACTTCTTCTGATTGTGTAATCT
The DNA here is from genome assembly GCA_049608925.1 of Alphaproteobacteria bacterium. Taxonomy (GTDB): domain Bacteria; phylum Pseudomonadota; class Alphaproteobacteria; order JAGOMX01; family JAGOMX01; genus JBMYXZ01. Next base: position 1,054 of record JBMYXZ010000012.1, read on the forward strand.
GCTCTTCTACTTGATCTTCAACAGGTGGTGTGGGGCAAGCCTGTTTATAGGTCTCGATGGCTGATTCGATTGATTGCCAAATTTCTTTCGTGCAATGGCGAATGCCACCATCTTGCCATTCTATCCGAACACTCGTAGCGTCCAAGGCATCATCTTCTTTTACCTGCAATGAAAAAGGATAGGCGCCCGATTGGCTAATCTGGGTAAGGTGCTGGCGAATTGGTTCGGCAACAGAGGAAGCAGCCCAAATAGTCAGATCCCCTTCTTGTTTTATGAACCTCAGCGCCTCTTCCACAAATGCTCTAACTTCTTCTTCAGCCCCCTGCTGAATCAACCTTGGGATGATTTTGTTTGCGATAGCATCGGTCAGCGTCATTACATGGTGATTCAGGTACTGATAGGCATTTTGTTGGTCCGCAGCGATAGTTTTAAGCTGGACGTCTATACTTGTTAGCGTCTGCCTGGTCTGTTCTTCAATTTCTTCTAAAGCTTGCTGATGACCGGCAGAATGCCCTTCACCAAATCCTTGCTCTTTGGCGGCAACCTCAGCAGGAATGATGACACTTCCTGTTGCATCATGAAAGCTGGTGTCGAAAAGATACTTTTTAACCTCTGCCATCAGCCTATCAGCTCCTCGTCATCGCCACCTTCTGAAATCTGAATTTCACCTGTATCTGCTAGCTCCTTAGTCTTGATTACAACAGCCATTTGAGCATCCTCAACATCCTTCAAGCGGACCATGCCCAAGTTCTCCATATCCTCGCGCATCAACTTAGCTGCGCGCTCGGACATATTCGAGAAGAATAGATCTTTGATGGAATCCCCTGCACCCTTAAGAGCCAGTGCCAGTGCTGATTTGTCTGCAACACGAATAACGGTTTGTACCCCACTGGCATCCAGTTTGATCAGATCGTCGAATGTAAACATCAAGGATTTAATCTTTTCAGCAGCCTCGGTGTCCTGACTTTCAAGTGCTTCCATATATTTAGTCTCAGTCGCACGGTCAAAGGAGTTAAAGATTTCAGCCATGATCTCATGAGGATCCTGCTGCGATGTTTTCGCAAGGTTGCCCATGAACTCGGTCTTTAAAGTCTTTTCAATGTCTTCCAAGACGTCTCGCTGGACTACATCCATGTGCAGCATGCGGCTTATCACTTCTAAAGCAAAATCACCGTCAAAGCATTTGATGACTTTTGACGCATGGTCAGGGCGAATTTTGCTAATAATAAGCGCAACTGTCTGAGGGTATTCGTTCTTCAGGAAGCTTGCCAACAGCTCTTCATTCACGTTACACAATTTATCCCAAACTGTGCGACCTGCCGGTCCGCGAATGTCTTCCATAATGGCTTTGACTTGTTCATCAGAAAGGATCTGTTTTAACAATCTTTCTGTGCTGTCAAAGTTACCTGTTAGGGCTCCCGTTTCTGTAAGCGTCTCGGTAAACTCTAAGTGAATTCCTTCCATGACTTCCGACGTAATCTTGCCCAGTAGAGCCATCTGTTGAGAAAGCTCTTGTATTTCAGAGGCATCAAGATGAGAAAAAATATTTGATACGTAGTCTGAAGGAAGTGACAACAAGAATGCTGCAGCCTTCTGTGGACCGGATATCTTTTCAATGTTATCTAAAACTGCTAATTCAGCCATATTTCTTAGTCCTACTCGCTCATCCAACTACGGATTGTTGAAACTGTCTCGTCAATGTGGTCATCAATTAAGCCGGTGACTTTGTTCATGTTTGAGGCGCTTACTTCCCCTTCAACGTTATCCATTCTTATCATGTCTTCCGCGCTGCCAACCGCTGGGGTATCTTGCGGCGGCCCCTGGCCCGGGGCATTCAAGGCAGCCGTTGTGCCCGTTACCACGGCTCCCTGTCCTGATCCATCATCATTGGCAATGGCGGGCTTATCTTCCACTTTTTCCTCGGGCAACATACTTTCAGTCAATCTTTGGATCAAAGGCTTAACCACCAGCAACAATGCCAGAATGCCCATTAAAGCCAATATCAACGTCTCAGCAATTCTGACGATGTGATGGCGCTCAAATCCCATGATGGTATTATCTACCAGCTCGCCTTCTTCCGCTGTTGTTTTATGAAAGCGCATGTTAATGACTTCAAGCTTATCTCCGCGCTTTTCATCAAACCCAATCGCTGTTTTAACAAGCTTTGCAATTTGGTCTAATTCTTCCTTTGATCGCTCTTTGTATTCTTCTTCACCAACGCCACCTGCACCGTCCACCAACACCGCAACAGACATCTTTTTAACAGCGCCAGATTCTTTTATGTGCGAGCGTATCGTCTTCGTGATTTCATAGTTGACGATTTCTTCACTGCGCTTGCTATCGTTTTTGCTTTGCCCTGAACCAGTATCTGCCTCGCCTTCTGGCAGCTCGTTGGTTACAGTGGCAGCATTTGATGCTTCAGATTCTGAAGATTGACTATCTTCTGTGACAGTTTGCGTGGAACGAGCAACTTGTCCTTCTGGATCATAGATCTCGCTGTTTTCTGTCATACGGTCGAAGTCCATGTCGGCTGCGACCTGCGCCCGGATCTTCCCAGGACCTAAAGTTCTTTCCAACAAGGAAACGATTGCACGCTCCAGACGCTGCTCAAACTTAACCCGCATTTCCTCGGCAAACATGGAGACGGCGTGCTCGCGATCGCCGGTTGAAGACAGTAAATTACCACGATCATCAACAACAGATACGGCATCAGGTGATAGCTTCGGAACTGCAGCGGCTACTAAGTGTTGAATTGCCTGAACGCGTGCCGAGTCCATGCGTCCTGCTGAATGCAGCCTTAATACGATTGAAGCACTTGGCTCCTGCTTTTCTGCTGAAAATAAATCTCTTTTGGGCAGTACAAGGTGAACTCTGGCCGATGCTACCTGAGCAATAGTGCGGATTGTGCGCGCAAGCTCGCCTTCGAGTGCGCGTACGTGATTTAGGTTCTGCACAAAGAAGGATGAACCAAAAACATCAGAGCGATCAAAGATCTCGTAACCTACGCTGCCGCCATTTGGCAGTCCTGATTCAGCCATATCCATCCGCAGGCGTGCGACCATATCTATCGGCACGTATACTTGTGTGCCGCCGCCACCGATTTGCACGTTAACCCCTTGATCTTCAAGTTTAGCAACGATTCGGCCGGCATCCCCTTGGTCCAGATCGCCATACAAAAGCGCCATATCTGGAGTTGATACATGATTAACGAATTGCATCGCGCCCCAGCCCACACCAACCAGCACGGCGCTAAGCACGATAAGTTTTGTTAGTCCTAAGTTCTGAAGCAGCCTTGCGAAAGCTTCCATTTCTCACACCTGTTAAATGTCATTGTTCATCATGACTTTAAAAAGCAAATGGTAAAAATTGTATTAATTTTTAGGTAAATTGTGGAAAAAAATTCCGGGTCATTGGTATTTTTTACCCTGGGAAAATTTTGCCTAAAATTGTTTGTAACAGTAACTAATCATTAACTTTTTGGCTGCAAATAGCGGATTTTTTAAGTAAAAATTTAACCCTGTTCGCCTAGAATTAAGATAGGTAAGAATAATATTTTAGGATAATAAATGGCCGCATCATTTGATGACATGTTTCCAAAAGAGGTCGGGGTCTATTCAGGTAATGGCTTGAAATCTCCTGTTGGAAATGGAATTCATAAATCAAAAGACCTGTCAAAGACCCATTCTGCAGCAAGCTCTTCTGCTCGAGATAGGGCAGACCCAAATAAAAGTTCTTTGGAATATGAAAACGGCTTAAGGTTTCTTGCGCGCTCGATTAACGAGCAGGGTATTTTCCCCAAAACCTTTATGCCTCTAGAGTCTGGGGGATCTTTAGGGTATGACATGGATGATCATGCAACGACCATCTGGTGTATGACCCGTATCAATAAATATGCCCGTGACTCGTTCGTTTCAAAAGCCATTGAACGCGGCAGAAACTTTATCCTTAGCGATCGCATGAAACGATACGCCTATGCTAGGACCATTTCATACAGGCGTGTAGCGGATACAGGCGCTGTGGCCAGCACAATTTTATCTCTGACATCCTCAGGAGATTATTCGAACCAGATACTGCGTGACTTGGGTGAATACCTATTGTTCTGTATCGATGATGACGGATCCCTATATTGTCATAAACGGTCGCTGGTAGATAATGCGGTGCTTGATAATGGCAGGCTAGATTATCCTGGACGGGTGATTTTAGCTCTAGCGCACTTGGCGCGTGCTCTCAAGGACGAAAATTTTTACAATGTTGCTCGGCAAATGATTGAAAATTTGGCATCCAGCCGCGATGCGATTCAGGCCTATCATGATTTCTATTTAATGGAAGCCCTGATGATGTTTGGGAATATGTATAAAAAGTACGTGTCTAAGATATCTTCCTGCATATTCTGTAGTCCTGACTTTATAGATTCGGACAATATCGACAAAATTGCACGCAGGACTAATGCGCTTATTACCTCGTACAGGGTTACACGCGATACCGCAACTAAACGCTACATCAGATACCTAGTCGATATTATGCGCGACTATCAGGCAACCACTGGTGATGTGGCTGGAGGGTTTGCAACACGAGAAGGCAAGCGCATCTCTGTGGTCAGTACAGCCCTGACAGGTCTAGCGTTTAGCCGCTATATGCGCGTTTGATACGTTAATCGTCTTGATTTTCCTGAAATCTGTCGCTACTATCCCCTTAACTGTACGCGTAATCTTGCGCAATGCAGTTGTATAAGGTGCCCGCTTGGCGGAATTGGTAGACGCGGCAGACTTAAAATCTGCTGGCCGAAAGGTCGTGCTGGTTCGAGTCCGGCAGCGGGCACCATCTTGAAAGCAATCTATGATCTCCGGAATTAATCACATAAATCTTTCTGTAGGTGACTTGGATAAGGCTATAGCCTTTTATCAAAATGTCATGGGTTTCAAGCTTAAGCACCAATGGGATGAGGGAGCATACTTTGACGCTGGCGGCTTATGGCTTTGTCTGTCATTAATTGATTCCCCTGTTGCAAGACCGCAGCATGACTATACCCACTATGCTTTTTCAATTGGTCAGGAAGATATAAAAGCTTTTGCCGGCAGGCTAGAAAGTCACAACATTAAACAATGGAAGCAAAATTCTTCTGAAGGGGATTCACTATATTTTCTTGATCCTGATGGACACAAGCTAGAGGTACATGTGGGAGATATGCAATCGCGATTGAAGCATTATATACCTGCTAAATAAATGGTCGGAGCGAGAGGATTCGAACCTCCGACCCCCACACCCCCAGCGTGGTGCGCTACCAGGCTGCGCTACGCTCCGACACATCAGCAGGTATACAATAGTTCGCGATCATATGAAAAGAGTTTTTTGAAGAAAAAGTGGCGTCCCCAACGGGATTCGAACCCGTGTCTCCACCTTGAAAGGGTGATATCCTAGGCCGACTAGACGATGGGGACTCCTTACAAACCAATCAATATACTTACTCGGCTAATAAATCAAGCAATTTTTGACACAGAATTCATTTTATCCTAAATGAGAACGCATCATCCAAGCTGCTTTTTCATGCTCATACAGCATTGTGCCGATGAAATCACAGCTTGCCTGGTCTTTTGCGCGCTCGGCTATATCAAAGGCTGAACGATATTGTTTTATGATGGTGTCTCGATCTGTGACCAGTTGCTGGATGGTCTCAAAAGCATCTTTAATTTCTTCACCATCAGGTACTTCAGACACTTTTGACAGCCATGCATAACTGCTGGGCACAGGGTGGCCCAATGCACGAATGCGTTCTGCTATATCATCTATTTCTGTTAAAAGGTCTTTGTATTGCTCTTCCGAGATTTCATGTAAACTGTGAAACATAGGGCCTACAACATTCCAATGAAAGTTCTGGGTTTTGATGGCAAGGGTGTAAACGCTGCCTAAAATTCCAGAAAAAGCCTGTACAATGTGGTGAATTTCTTCACGTTTCACACCGTTGTCAAGCTGTACCGGTTTTACTTTGAACTTTAGAGTGTCGAGACAAGCCATGGTCCATCCTTTCTTATTCTGTATTTTCATGATACCAATAGGTGTTTAATAAATTCTTATTAAGGATAAAATTAAGTGAAATTTCGTTTTTTCTTATTTTTACTGATGATTGCACTGGTTAATTTGCCAGCAAGCGCCTTAAAAGTTGTTACAACAATTCCGCCACTATATGGATTGGCACAAGGCGTGTTAGAAGGCGCTTACCAGTCTGAATGCCTTATCAAAGGCAATGTGTCTCCCCATGCTTTTTCATTGTCTCCTCAACAACGGGCACTGCTAGAAGATGCAGATGTTATAATTTGGATGGGCGCTGATCTGGAGCCATCTCTAGTAAAAGTTATGGCGCAGGAGGGTAAATCAAAGACTGTGATTACGGTTTTAGATCTTGAGAATCTCGACTTATTAGAGATGCGCCACGGTCATGAGGAGCATCATCACCATGGCCACCATCATCATGGGCGCTTGGACCCACATGTGTGGTTAAGCCCAGAAAATGCCAAGGTGATTGCAGCTTACCTCACGGAGTTTTTTGTAGAGCACCTGCCACGGGATAATTCAGATGTCCGCAATCAGATGCAGAAAAATGGACAAAAATTACTGCGCGACATTGAGGCATTAGACGAGGAACTTGAAAAAAAGCTGGCCCCATTCAAGCAGGTCCCTTTTGTGGCTTTTCACGATAGCCTGCAATATATCGAAAAATCCTATGGCCTTGCCTACCGTGGGGCTATATATGTCGACCCAGAGCTACCGCTGGGTGCAAGACGCTTGCAAGAAACCATGGAAAGAGTTAAGACAGAAAATATCAAATGTATCTTTGCGGAAACCCAATTTCCTGATGACATTGTACAAAAAATTGCTTCAGAAGCAGGGGTGTATATTGGACGACTAGATCCCCTGGGGGGAGATCTGTTAGAATCAGAAGGAAATGTATACATAAACCTTATGCAGCGCTTAGGAGATGATATCGCCAAGTGCTTGAGAAAAGCTGATGAAACACCCAAAAATCGCCGTTCTAGCTGATACATCTAAAGGTCCTGCGCAAAACGCAATCGCTAAGCTGCAAGACTTATATGACGTTGTAGATGTTGACCAAGCTGATGTTATCGTGACCCTAGGGGGCGATGGCTTTATGCTGGAGGTCCTGCATAAATACATGTCTGCTGGCATTCCTGTTTATGGCATGAACTGCGGAACTGTTGGTTTTTTGATGAACCGGTACAATCCCAATGGTCTTTTAGAAAGGCTAGAAAAAGCCGATGAAGTTATCTTTCATCCCCTGGAAATGACCGCTTATACAGCTGATGGTGCGCAAGTAAAGGCCTTGGCGATTAATGAAGTATCGCTGCTGCGTGAAACGCGTCAGGCGGCTAAAATAAAGATTATTGTCGATGATGTGGTGCGTATGGAAGAATTGGTGTGTGATGGCGTTTTATTGTCCACACCTGCTGGCAGCACGGCCTACAACCTTTCTGCCCATGGCCCTATTGTCCCTTTGGGCTCAAGTTTGTTGCCCCTGACGCCTATCAGTGCATATCGGCCAAGAAGGTGGCGTGGGGCATTGTTGCCACATAACGCACGGGTTACTTTTGAAGTCTTAGAAGATAAAAAGCGCCCTGTCAGCGCTGTTGCCGACTATACAGAGGTGCGAGATGTGCAAAAAGTCTCGATTATTGAGCATCCTACAATGAAGCTGAGACTGCTTTTTGACTGCGAGCACAACCTGGAAGAAAGAATTTTACAAGAACAATTCATGAATTGAGTTGAAAATCTCTGGGGAGGTGTGATACACATAACTCGATTCGGGGTGTAGCGCAGCCTGGTAGCGCGCCTGCTTTGGGAGCAGGATGTCGGGGGTTCAAATCCCTCCACCCCGACCATTTTCTTATTCTATAGTCCCTTCTTTTCTAGGTATCGCGCAATTTTTCCATAAGGTTCAGTATTTCTGGCAATCAAGCTATAGCCAGCTGGGACCAGGAATATTGTCGATATTAAGGAAAATAACACGCCAGAGAAGACGACAACACCGATAGAGATGCGGGTTTCCGCCCCTGCCCCTGTTGCAAGGATTAGCGGCAGCATGCCCATCAGAGTTGTTATACCCGTCATAACGATAGGTCTTAGGCGAACTTTGCTGGCTTCCAGAACAGCTTTATCGAAGGACGTTCCCTCGGCCCGTAATTGATTGATAAACTCGACTATTAAAATACCATTTTTTGACGTCAGCCCTACCATCATGATAATGGCGACCTCTGTGTAGACATTCAGGCTTTGACCAAAAAGATACAAGCCCAGGAAAGCGCCAAAGATGGTGCTGGGGATTGTCAGGACAATCACGAACGGATGGATATAGTTTTCGAATTGAGCTGCCAGCACCAGAAACACCAGTATCAATGATAAGGCAAAGATAAAGAAAACACCTTCACGGCTTTCGGTGAAAGACAAAGATTCCCCCTTATAATCTATGCTGGCCGTGGCAGGTAAATTGTCCCGTACGATTTTTTCCATAAATTCTAGGGCTGCGCCTATGGAATACCCTTCTTTCAGATTCGCCTCCAGCGTAATTGATCTAATACGGTTATAGCGATTTAAGGTGCTGGCATCGGCTTTTTCCGTGATATTCACCAAGTTTGATAGGGGGATCAATTCACCCGTATTTTCTGATCGGATATATATATTTTGTACGTCATATTTAGTTTGCTGCTTGCCGCGTTGACCCTCGATGATGACATCATATTCTTCCCCATCGTCAATAAAGGTTGTGACCTGCCGAGAGCCCAGCATAGTTTCCAAAGTCCTGCCGATAGATCTATTGCTGACGCCCAGGTCAGCTGCCCTGTTAAGATTAACCTCGATATCTAGTTGTGGCTTTGTTTCTTTATAGTCATGATCGAGACCTAGAAGGCCAGGGTTATTTTGATTGATCTTTTCAAGCACAATGTCTCGCCAGTCCGCGAGTTTTTCATAAGATTGTCCACCTAGCACAAATTGTACAGGCTTTTGAGTGCGCCCACTGAACCCTTGACGCATGATGGGAAAAACGCGAACGCCGGGCAGGTTTGAAAATTTTCCGCGTATTTCTTGCATAATTTGAAAGCCATTACGACGGCTGCCAAATTCACTTAAAACGATAATTATAATGCCGTCATTGAAGTTTGAGGGGTTGCCAAACGACCTTGGGGCACGCACAAGAAGTCTCTGGATTTCGCCGCTATCGACATAGCTCATCAATTGATTTTCAAGATGATCCATGTAATCACTTATGTACTCGAACGAGGCGCCCTCAGGACCGTTAACAAGGATAAAAAAGGCCCCTCTGTCTTCTTTAGGTGCATATTCTTTGGGAATCAAGAAATATAGCCCCGCACATCCGGCAGTGATCAATAAGATCGTACAGGACAGCACAAGCTTTCTGCCCATTAATTTTTTCAGCAAAGCACCATATTTATTGGTTGCTGCATCAATCAAAGGGTGATCAGATTTTTTTGCTTTCTGTCCAGAGGCCGGCTTTAACCACTTGGAACACAGCATGGGCGAAAGCGTAAGGGCAATAAAAGTCGAGATAATAATGGCTGATATCATTGCCCCAGAAAATTCTGAGAACAGCTTGCCAAGGTCTCCCTCTAGAAACAGGATAGGGACAAATACTGATATCAACACGAGGGAGGTTGCAATAACCGCAAAGCCAACTTGTCGGGCACCCAGATAAGCAGCCTCAATGGGGGATTCTCCATTTTTTATGCGACGTGAAATGTTTTCCAAGACGATAATTGCATCATCAACAACAATACCAATCATCAGCACCAAGGCCAGCAGGGTGATTAAATTGATAGAAAAGTCCAAAGCGAACAGGAATATGAAGGTTCCTACAATTGAGATGGGAATTGTCACAGCTGGGATAGCGATGGCCCGGATGTTGCGCAGGAATACAAAGATCACCACAACCACCAGCAGCATGGCTATGAACAACGTCTTGTACACTTCGTTGATCGAGCTTTTTATGAATACGGAGGTGTCATAGCTTTGCAGGATTTGCATGCCTTCAGGAAGGCTTTTATTGATCTTTGCAGCTTCTTGCTTAGCAAGTTCAGCGACATCGATGGTGTTAGCCTTGGACTGCTTGATAATTCCAATACCGATCATTGGCACTTTATTGCCGCGGAAGAAAATTCTGTCCTCAACGGCTTCTTTACGGACATCGGCAATATCTCCCAAGCGTACAAGGTATCCATCGTCTCCACGGCGAATCACAAGCTCACGAAAGTCTTCTTCCGTTTTAAAGGCACGTTTAATGCGTGCAGAAAAAGATATATCATCGGAATCTATGCTGCCGGCCGGAAGTTCAACATTCTGTCTGGTAAGAGCTGTTTCAATATCATCAACGGTCAGATCCCTGGCAGCCATTTTTATGCGATCCAGCCATATACGCATGGAATACTCAAGACCACCACCCAACCTAACGCGGGCGACGCCTGGTATGATGGAAAACTTGTCTTGTAAATACCTACGGGCGTAATCTGTCAGCTCTAATATATCCATTTGATCGCTGACCAGGTTCAGCCACATGATGACATCATCACTAGAGTCTACTTTTTCTACTTCGGGTATATCTGCTTCATCGGGTAGGTTATCCACCACTGCCGACACACGATCACGCACATCATTCACGGCGGCATCTAAATCGCGTGAGATAATGAATTCTATGCTGATGCGAGATCGGCCATCTTCACTTTCCGAGCTGATGGTTTTAACGCCTTCCAGCCCTGATATACGATCTTCGATGACTTGCGTAATGCGTGTTTCGACAACATTTGCGGCCGCGCCGGTATAATCAGTTGTGATGGTGACAATCGGTGGGTCAATATCGGGATATTCCCGTAAGGGCAATTTATCGAAAGATACGATGCCAAAAATGACGATGACAATAGCTATAACCGAAGCCAGGGTAGGGCGCTTTATGGCAATATCTGATAAAATCATGACGGACTTTCGCAGCGGAAGCTGTCAATATCAACAGGTTCGTGAACTCCTGATTCAGCAATTGTAACAGGCTGTTTGTGCTCGAGAGACACATTGCCGCGATCAATGATTGTGTCAGTACTGCTTACACCCTCAATAATTTCGGTAACGCCTGGCAGACGCTCTCCAATGCTGACTTTCTGCAACACAGCAAATGATTTTTCACCATCCTTTTGCAGGATGTGGAGGAAATGATCATTGCCTTTTTGTTTTATAGAAGCTTCTGGCACTACTAGTGTCTCTCTGCGATTGGCGATGATCGTTATCTTCATCAGCAAACCCGGCTTCAGCAATTCTTTTTCATTCGGGAATATGGCGCGTACGCGCACAGTACGTGTTACGGTGTTAACCTGCGGGCTGATAGCAACAATTTCCCCAGTAAACTCTTGATCTGGGTAAGCCTCCACATGACCCAAAACTTTTTGACCGGGTTTTACTTGGGTCAGAAATAGCGATGGGATTTCAAAGTTAACTTTGATTCTCGAGATATCATAAAGGCGCGTGATTACATCTCCAGGCCTAACCAAGGTTCCAACGCTTATGTCCCTGAAGTCGACAATTCCACTAAACGGGGCCTTAATGATACGATCCTTGATTTGTTCTTCGATAGCTTTGATTTCCCCTTGCAGTTGCTCTAGGTCAGCCTGACGGGACTCAAGAGAGGCTTTGGTAGTAAAGTTCTGATCCACCAGAACCTGGGCCCGCTCAAGAGACGGTTGCTTTGCTATCAGCTGGGCTTTTAAGGAGTTAAGCCTAGACTTTTCCTCGCCAAAGTCCAATTCTACCAAGACATCACCTGCATTGACTTTCTGTGTATCTGAAAACAGAATGCCTGTGACCTTTTCCGAAGTATTAGCCGTAATGGTAACGGACTCATTTGCTAGTGTCGTTCCCAATGCCTCAATGCGGGTGCATAGAGGAATCTTTGAAACCTTTGTCACTGTTACGCTGACAGGTGGGCGTTCTTGCGCATAAACCTGGCAGGCAGAGAAAATTAGTATTAGAAGCAGTGTGAAGTCCCTGATCACGATGATGACACTTTATTATTGTTTGTGAGTCATAATAACATCTAATTGCTGACTAGAGAATATTGAAGAAAAGGAATATTAAGCTTTGTGGCCGAGAGCTGCTGAATTCAATCGCTATTTTCTACTAATGGAAATTATGATAATATTAGTTATTCACAAAAATCACGGTTGATATGAAAAAAATTCTTTTTTGCCTTCTATTGCTGGTTTTCGGCTCTAGTTTTGCTGTCGCTCAATGCTTGTTGCGAGAGGAAGCAGATGCTAGTATCGGATCCCCCGATGCACCTGTGGTGGTTGTTGAGTATTCCTCGTTGACCTGTCACCATTGTGCCGGATTTCATACAGGCACGCTTAAGAAGTTAAAAGAAAAATATATTGATACCGGCAAGCTGCGTATTGTTTTTAGGCATTATCCAATGGATCGTGATGCGCTGACTGCATCTTTAGTCATCACTAGCCTGCCACAAGAAAAACGCTTTGATCTGATTCAAGAGCTGTTTGAGCGCCAAAGTGAGTGGCTGGTCAACCCTAATCCTTCTAAGAAAATCGCCGAGATAGCCGGGATTACCGAAGATCAAATGAAAAAACTATTTGATGATAAAGAACTGCAGAACAGTGTCTTACAGCAACGCTTATCGGCTCAAAATAATTTTAAAGTGTCTGCAACGCCGACATTTTTTATCAAAGGGATAATGTTTGAAGGCGTTCCAGAACTGGATGAGTTTGAGAAAATGATCGCGGGCGATGCGCAACCAAAGCCTAGCGCATAAATTCCGTTACTTCTTTCAGGTATCCTGCGCGCTTCGGGTCCTGCATCCTACTGATCGATAACCTGCCATCAAGATGATCAATCTCGTGCTGCAGCACGCGAGCATGATACCCTTTTACTTCCATCTCCAAAGGCTCAACGTTGATTCCATCAGACATAAAGCCTGTAACTTTGACGGCATTGTAACGGGCGACTTCTATAGCTAGGTCTGGCAAAGAAAAGCATGCTTCCCAGTCAGAAATCATTTCATCGGTCGTTGGGGTGAAGCGTGCGTTAATTAAGAACACAGGGGGAATGCCACCAGGAGTAAACTCGTCTTCACGTTGTGCGTGGACCTGATAATACAGGATTCTTTTAGAAATATTGATCTGGGGTGCCGCTAAGCCTGCCGAGGGCGGGATTGATTCAACGGTGGCCGCCAGATCGGCCATGATCTGTTTTGCCTCGATAGATGTTGGGTCAATATCCTCTGCTACGCGCAATAGGGTAGGGTGTCCCATACGGATAATGTCTCTGACGGTTCCATTTTTCGCAAGTTCTTTTAAATTTGCTTCCATTATGCCACCTCAGACTCAAAATCTGTGAATGCATCTACTAATAGTTCATTTATTGGACGACTAACCAAGCCTGATTTTCCTATGTATACAACCGGAGCATTCGGCCCAAATTCGCTAATAACCTGCCTGCAGATACCGCATGGTGCGCCGGGAGTCTCTTGACCTGTTGCTACTGCAATTGCTTTAATCTTAATCTTCCCGCGTTGTGAGATTGCTGAGACAATAGCACTACGTTCAGCACAAATGGTGCCACCATATGAGGCGTTCTCAACGTTACATCCCTTGAAGATTTCGCCATCTTCAGTCAGCACTGCTGCCCCCACCCGAAACTTAGAGTAAGGTGCATAAGCGTTATTGGTTGCTTCTTTTGCGTGGTTATATAGATTTTGTAGTTCAGGTTTCATTACCCCTCCAGTTTTGAAAAATCAGCGACCTTGTGTAGGGTCGTTCGTATCATAGATAGTAAGCGCAAGCGGTTATGTCGATGGTTTTCGTTGTCAGCATTTACGGTTACCTGATCAAAGAAAGCATCTATGTAGGGGCGGAGTCCCGCTACATATGTCATAGCTTGTTCATAGTCTTGCCCGCTGATGCTGGTTTGAATGTCATTCATGCTTGCGCTTAAAGCTTCAAACAGCTTCTTCTCTGGCGCTTCAACCAGTAAGTCAGGCGATACGGTTGCGTTGTATTGGGTGGCGTCTTTTTTCTCTTCAATTGAGACAATGTTGCTGGCGCGTCTGTATGCTGTTAACAGGCTTGTCGCCACATCTCCTTGATGGTTCATGAAGTTATGAAGTGCTTCGACACGCGCACGTAGCAAAGACAGGGGCACACTCAGCCCATCGGTTGCCACAACGGCACTAATGTGATCATGGCGCAGACCTTGTTCGCGCCAGAAGACCTTCAAGCGATCAAGGAAAAAGCTTGTAAGATCCGCTGTTAGCTCTGCTTCACTGCACAATCCTTCGGTGCCTTGATAGCCTTTAAAGGCTATGCTTATCAGGTCTGTTAAGCTTAACTCTGGTAGCCCTTCCAGAAGACGAATAATGCCGATGGCTGCGCGCCTTAAGGCATATGGATCTTTAGATCCAGTAGGCTTTACGCCGATCGCAAAAAAGCCAACCAGCGTATCGATTTTATCGGCAAGTGCCACAACCTTGCCAGTTTCAGATCTTGGTAAGCGTTCATCATTGCCTTTGGGTAGATAATGATCTGCGATAGCTTCGGCAATTTCGGTGGATTCGCCTTGGTGCAAGGCATAATAATACCCCATGATACCTTGAAGCTCTGGGAATTCCCCAACCATCTCGGTGCATAGATCTGCTTTGCAGAGCTGGGCAGCACGTTGGCAGGCTTTTGTGTCACCAGCTGCAATGTTTTCTGCTAGCTTTGTGAGGCGTGCAACTTTCTGATCCATCATGCCTAGGCGATCAAAGAACACATCTTGATCTAGGTGCGATCCATGCTCATCAAGGCTTTTTTGACGATCAAGGTCCCAGAAGAATTTTGCATCAGCTAGGCGTGCTCTTAGAACGCGTTCATATCCATGGGTTAAAGCCTTGCCGCCATCTGGCGCAGAAATATTGGCAGCTACGATGAAGTTCGGGGCTAACCTGCCAGTGGAATCCTCAAGAGCGAAATACCGTTGATGCACGCGCATCGCGGTGATCAAGACTTCTTGTGGGATATCCATAAATTCTTGATCGATAGAGCAGTAAGTCATCACGGGCCACTCGACCAAGCCAGTGACTTCGGTGATCAAGCCGGCATCATCATGCAGCTGTTGGCCATTTTGGCTTGCCAGCTTTTCGGCCTCTTTTGTGATAATATCGCGGCGCTCTCGATGATCAACGATCACATGTGCCTGGCGCAAATCACTTATATATTGTTCTGCTGTGCTGATCTTAATAGCGTCTGGATGGTGAAAGCGATGTCCAACGGTTGTGTCGCCTATCTCAAGACTATGTCCTTGCAGATCAATTGTACCTGACACGCGTTTACCGTCATACAGGCACAAAATATGCTGAAGTGGCCGTACCCAAGTAGATTGATTCGCCATCCACCGCATGGACTTTGGCCATGTGTAGGTGCTGATAAATTCTTGAATCAGCTCTGGCAGCAGGTCCTGTACACTGCGACCAAGTGTTTTAATCGTTGCAATGTAAAAGGTTCCCTTAGGAGTCTCACGTTTTTCACATTCATCCAGACTGGATAGACCAGATGATTTTAAAAACCCCTGGATAGCCTGATCAGGGGCACCTTCTCTGGGGCCACGCTTTTCTTCTTCGGTATCGGGTTGTTCAGCAGCTAAATCTGAAACCACCAAAGCCATTCTGCGGGGGGAGATGTATCCTTTCATATCTCCATGTGGCAGCTGCAGCTTTTCAAACTTTGTTTTAAAGAAAGATTTAAAATCATCGATGGCGCGTTGTTGCATGCGCGCGGGGATCTCTTCGCTTAAGATTTCAATAAGAAGTTCACCAGTTTTTATGCTCATGCGGCAACTCCTTCAACATATACAGCACAACAAGCTTTGGCGAGGTTGCGAACGCGTGCGATATAGCCTGCACGTTCAGGGACGCTGATGACCCCACGCGCATCCAGCAGGTTAAACAAATGGCTAGCCTTAATGCAGTGATCATAGGCGGGCAAAGCCAAGCCTTGATTGACAAGATTTTGGCATTCAGCTTCAGCATCTTGGAAATGCTTGAATAGCTGATCCGTGGTTGCGTGCTCAAAGTTATAGGCCGAGAATTCGCGCTCGTTTCGCAAGAAAACATCTCCGTAGGTCATGGGCTGTGGCCCTTCTGGATCGTTCCATGCCAGATCATAGACATTGTCAACATCTTGGATAGCCATGACAATGCGCTCGAGGCCATAAGTCAGTTCAACAGTTACAGGATCACAGTCGAATCCACCGACCTGTTGGAAGTAAGTATATTGCGTAACTTCAAGGCCATCACACCAGACTTCCCAGCCCAGTCCAAAGGCGCCCAACGTTGGGCTTTCCCAGTCGTCTTCCACAAACCGAATATCATGCATGTTTGGGTCGATACCGATTGCACGTAAACTATCAAGGTACATCTCTTGAATGTTTTCCGGAGACGGTTTGATAACCACCTGAAACTGATGGAACAGTTGCATACGATTGGGGTTTTCTCCATAGCGCCCATCAGATGGTCTGCGCGACGGCTGTACATAACATGCGCGCCAATGCTCTGGCCCAAGGGAGCGCAGAGTGGTAGCAGGGTGGAACGTTCCGGCACCCATCTCTACATCATAGGGTTGCAGCAGGACACAGCCTTGCTCGCCCCAAAATTTTTGCAGTCTGAAAATGACGTCTTGAAAGGATAAGACTTTTTTACTCATGAACCTATCTAGCATAATGTCTGTAAAATCTCTTCAAAGCTATCGTCTGCAAGGGGTTATGTCAAGTTGATCAAGCAGTAATTGACTGCTAATCTAATCCAGAAGGGAAGGTGCTTGATGAAAATCATTTCATACGTTATGTCAGTGTTTCTTTTAATATCACCAGCCATTGCTGGCGATGAAGATGGCGATGATTACTGGTCGCAGGCCAAAAAATATGTTGAAGAAATTCCTGACAAATATATAGCAGGTGGGATGTTAGCCTCGGGGGCTGGCTTGTTGTTTCTTGGCGCCTCAGCAGCAAGGAAGGGCAAATTAAATAAAGCGGCTGCAGCTGGCTCGACAGGATTCGTTTTGCTTGTGATGGGCGGGCTTGGATGGATGATTAGCTCGGATGATAAGAAGAAGCCTTCTTTCTAGATCTGGCCCCCACAGTCAAAGCCATTGGCATCAGGCTGATCACCGCGGCAAAATAACACAGCGGCACCCACGAGATGTTTGTGCCTTGCCATAACAGCATGCAGAAGAATGGTGTGCTGGCAGATATAGTCACAGAGGCCAGAGTGTGCCCCAGGCTCATCCCGCGATAGCGCACACGCACAGGGAGCTTGTCCATGACATAGACGTGACCAGGCACAATAAACAGGGGGATACAGCAGGTAGTCACGGCAAGAAGCCACATCGGCAAAGTGCCCAGGATCAGGCAGGCGATATTGCACAACGTCATTGCTAGTAAGCTGATAGACCCCAGCATGATCAGCCTTACGGCGCCGATTCTGTCGCCTATAATTCCTGCGATGGGCGAGGTAGCTGCCATAATAAATGTCATGATGGACATGGCGAAAGTTGCCTGGCTGCCGGAAAATATATTGAGAACCGAGGATGCATAGGTCGGCCAAAAGACTATATAAAAGTGATATACGCCGCCAGCTGCTCCACAGATCAGAAAGTTTGCAAGCAACGCGGGCCAGTGGTCTTGTAATATATCCCTAAAGCCAGACTGATCAAGATCGTTGTTAGCTGTAAAGGCTGGGGTTTCTTCAAGGTGTCGCCTGAAAAACAGTGTCGCAATGCCCATGAAGCCGCCCAGCAAAAAGGGTAGGCGCCAGGCCCAATCGGGCAGCTGCAAAACGTCCAAGGTGGCAACAGTGGTGGCAGCCAAATGGATGCCAACCATGCAGCTAAGGCCTATTAAGCTGTTGGCAAAACATCGCTGGCTTTTCTTGACGTGCTCCAGAATGTAAACGACGACCCCGTCATACTCACCCGCTAGGAAGATACCTTGTGTAAATCGCAAAATCAGTAAGGCCGCAGGGCTTATCCATCCCCAGTCGTGGTATCCTGGCAACAGGCCTATGGCAGTAGTCGGTATGGCAATGCCTATCATGCTGTAGCGTAATGAAACTTTGCGGCCAAGCATGTCACCCAGTCTGCCAAAGATAATGGCGCCTAAAGGTTTTGCAAGCGCCCCAGTCGCATAGACGGCAAAAGTCTTAATCAATGAGACGGTGGTATCTTGACTAGGGAAAAAATGACTAGCGATGATAGCGGCTGAAAACCCATAAAGGGCATAATCAAAATATTCAACCATGGTTCCCGATAGGGCGGTCAGGAATAAGCGTTTCTTGTGTAACATTTGCGTACTCTCCCTTCGCAGGTGTTAACCAGTGCAGGTTCAAAGGGTATGTCTCAGCTGGCAGTCCAGCACCCCCGGTATACTTGGCATATTTCAAAAATAATTAGGCCGTGTCAAGAAATATACTTGATCCAGTTTTAAAAAATCTTTAGAAATATTTTCAGAAAATTTGATTTTATTTCGAATCAGATTGTGTTGCGAATGTGACACACAGAAGTTTAAAACTTTAGTTTCGGTATTCTTCTGATTGCGGTGCGTTCGTATTCAGCGTTAACTGAAACTACATATTTGGGAAGTTGGTGCTTTGTGCTGCTTCCATGTTTAATGATACGTATACTGGAGGTATCTAAATGAAAAAGTTTTTGTTGGGAAGTTCAGCACTATGCTTAGCGCTAGGTCTTTCCGTTGCCGCAGTTGATAATGCTTCTGCTGCACAATCTAAAAAGCCTACCCTGTCTATCAGCGGTCAAGTTCTTGCGACTTACCACCTGTTTGACAATGGTAACAACAATGGCGTTGCTCATGAAAAGGGCCACGGCGGTCACTTTGAAATGGCTGACTCATTCTTGGCATTCATGATCAGCGGGCGCATGGATCAGCTTCTACAAACAAAGTATGACTGGTTGGTTACTCTTGATGGTAACACAGACAAGGATAACTCAGCGATTGTTGAGACAAACCGTCTTCGCCTAAAGGGTGAATGGGGTACATTCATGTTTGGTAACCACCAAGGTGTTGAAAACTTCATGGCACGTGGTGCATTCGGTGTAATGGGTGCAACTGGTGGTTTTGATGGTAACCTATTTACCGTTCTTAACTGCCCAACTGGTGTGTTCACAGGTACTGACCTTGTTGGTGCGACAAAGTACGCAACAAAGGCAACTTACGTAACACCTCGCGTATTTGGATTGCAAGCTGGTGTATCATACACAGTCAACAGCGAACATCGCGGCGAAGGCAAAAAGTCTGGTCCACATAACGGTACAAGCAAAAAGACTCCAGGACAGCCGTTCAGCATGAACACATGGGCTGCTGGTGTTAACTTCTTGCACGAGTTTGAGAACGGATTCGGTGTTGCACTGTCTGCAACTGGAATCACTGCACGCACAAGAACACCATCACGTCGTGCACTTGATACAACACGCACATTCTCATACGATCCAACAAGCTTCGTAACTTTGAACCAAACTCTTAACCGCGAGCGTGTTGAGTCTTATGCTCTTGGTGCAGTATTCTCATTCCGTGGATGGGAATTGGGTCTTGAGTACCTAGACAATGGTGATTCTCGTGAAATCAGAGACACACGTCTATTCGCAAGCAACGGTTTTGGCACTGTTGGTGAGTTCAATGCCGGTGAGGCATACAGCGTTGCGCTGAGCTACACATTTGGCTCAGACAAGGTTGCTGCTGGTTACTACCACTCAGAGCGTAAGTATGCTGGTAAAGACTGTGACGCAACAATCTACTCTGTCACATACGACCGTAAACTTGCTCCTGGCCTATCTTTCTTCGCAGAAGGAAACGTGGCTGGCATGAGCACGCACGAAGACGCTGTTAACTTTGATAACACTCTATATCAAGCTGACAAAGGCTTTGCTAAGGGCGTACACGGCAACAATGCGAAGCATGTTGCTCTTGGATTTAAGTTCAAGTTCTAATCGAACAAGAACCGATCTAAAAAAGAAGGAGGGGATTTTCCCCTCCTTTTTTTATGGGTGTATGATTGGGGCAGGAGTGTATGGCTGCTAAGCCCTTCTTCTTGCCGATTGACTTATAACTATCCGGGATAAATTTTTAATGGAGGGAGAACATTGCTGTTTCAAGGCTCTCTCCACTCAACTCCACACACTCCGACTTTCCGCGGCTTGACCCATAAGTGTCCGGAATAATTTACGCTGGATGGAAGAGCATGCTGTTTTAGGACTTTCTCATCCCTCTACCCCACACTCCGACGCTCCGGGCTTTATGCCCGGAGT
>JBMYXZ010000013.1:0-8079 GCA_049608925.1 Alphaproteobacteria bacterium
AGGCCTCATGCCCAGCGTATCAAGTATATGATTCTCTGAAGGAAAAGACATACCAAAAGCCTCAGCCATTAAAGATTATCAGTATATATGATGGCCTCACCCAACTTGGCCTATCTAATCACCCCAACTTAACAACTGCGTTTAATCTATATTCTAAGTCACTTAAGCATTTGAATGATATCTCGAAAAAAAGTCAATCTGAAGCAGGGGTCTATATAATGAAACCCGTGCTAGAAATGAGAGCAAATCCACATGAGCCGCAAAAGATACCGCTGATGTTGCAAGTGAGCGATTTCTTGGAGGTTTGTACTCTGCTTAGTGCTGCATTTGGTGTTATTTCTACTCCTAAAGTTGATGGCGTAACTGAATCGACGATAGAACGAAATTTTCCTTTTTGGGAGCTTACTCTAGATATTCTGAAAGAAACTGGTGACTACGAATTCAAAATGCCAGATTCTAAGGCTTTAGGTGCACACCTCAATAGTATAGTGTTTGGTCCCCCATCATTGAATACAAGTGACGACTTTGTTCACTTTAGAACACTAAGTGTTATTTTTATGCGTGAATTTCTGCGGTCTCATTCAGCAGATCCAAAAAAGTGCCTGCCCTCTAAATCTGTTCCTGAAAAATCCATGTCTGACTTAGTTAGCTACTTTAAACCGCTGGTTAACACTCCCCAGCTAAGAGAAGCTAATCTTGTAAAACTACACGAATTCTTGTGGGCGTTGAGAGAGATGAACGATACCTTTGCAAAAGAGGCTAGCTCGATTCTTGATCCGGTATACAATGGAGTATCATTAATCACGTCTATTGTTGTAACAAATTCCAAGCAGCTTCATGAAGTTTTGGCTTATGAAATATATCATTTGTTGGGGTCGGTTGTCAGGGCCCGAATCGCCTTAGATAGTGAGTTTAAAAAATTTCCGGAAGAATTTCCTGCCCCGCTGACTAGCAAGCAAGAAATCTATTGGGACCTTTACGATCTTGAAAGTGGTAATCGTAGATTCATTTATAATCAGTTATACAGGCTATATTTGCCAAAAGGTTGGAGCCATAAAACGTTTCTGACTATGTTCTTATTAGGCAAAGAACTTGGCGAGGACCCAATACCTCTTAAGGTACCCATAGGCTTTCGCGAACGTGTAAAAAAGGCACTGCCTCTGCTGAAAGAGAAAAATTCAAAGCACGATGGGGAAAAGTCTACTCTAAGCTGGGGAAGATCTCTTATTTGGAGCGAGGGCAATCACTCTAAATTTGAAAAATCTATTGTTTCCCTGCAAGAAAAATTAGAGCCCAATCCAAAATAACTCTTGAATATTTAATCACGCATCCCTATTTTCATTTAAACATGAGGTTTTTGTTTATTTTTTAGTCTGGTGAGTGCAGGGTTATGAGTACGCGCGATGTCATTGGCGCCCTATTTGTCGCTTTAATTTGGGGAAGCAATTTCTGTGTTGTGAAAACAACATTGAACGAGCTGCCACCCTTTCTATTTCTGATGTTTCGATTTCTGTTGGTTTCCTTGCCATTCATCTGGTTTTTCCCTAGGCCAAAAGTGCCCTGGAAATATTTGCTTGGCATTGGCTTGACTCAATGGATTCTACACTTTGGATTGCTGACTTCAGCGCTTTCCTTGGGCATGACAGCGGGCATGGGATCTTTGCTGTTACAGACCCAAGCAATTTTCACCATTGCCTTTTCTGCGTTTTTATATGGTTTTCGTCCGCAAAAGTCTCAGTTAAGTGGCATCACCATTGCATTTATTGGCCTTGCTCTGATTGCTTATCAAGTCGGCGGTGCCAGTGGGGGTGTGCTAGCCTTTGGAGCTATTTTCGCATCTGCTATCTCAAACAGTGTGGCAAATCTTATCTATCGGCGAATGGGTACTGATGTTGATATGACTTCAGTCATTGTTTGGTCTGGATTAATCCCTCCTATCCCAATGTTTTTGTTATCCCTTGGCTTAGATGGCTGGGATGAAATTGTCTGCTGTGTGACGAATATTTCAGGCTTTGGCATATCTGGCGTGATATACACAGCCGTTGTTTCGACTTTGTTGGCAGCAAATGTTTGGGGGACTTTGATGAACAGAAACGAGCCCGGCAAGGTGATACCATTTTCTCTATTGATTCCCGTGGTTGGTATCACAGCTGGCGTCATCGCCCTGGGTGAAGAGTTCACCTTGGCCAACTTTTTGGCCAGCTTGCTGATTATATCCGGTTTAGTGATCAATCAATGGGGACCAAGCCTCTCGAAAATTCTTTCCTGGCGTGGTATAAAACTGCAAAAGACAATACCTTTGCAAGAATGAATATCACCCTGATTTCAATTGGAAAGCCCAAAAAGGGCCCGGAATCTGACTTGGCGCAAGAATACATCAAGCGCCTGGATGGCAAGGTCGTGCACAAATGGCTTTCCGATCGCGAGGCACAAGATCTGGGCTCAAAACTGGGGAAAAATGAAACCCTCGTCGTTCTAGATGAACGCGGCCAATCTTTCGCCAGCCCTGACTTAGCAAAAGCTTTTGAGAAACTGATTACCGCTCGCGGTCCAAATGTCACCTGCATTATTGGCGGTGCCGAAGGACACACACAGAGTATGCGAGACCGGGCAGATCTGTTATGGGCGTTGGGCCCTGCTACCTGGCCCCATCAGATAGTTCCCATGCTGGTATGCGAGCAGCTCTATCGCACGCAGCAGATTCTTAAAGGTCACCCGTACCATAAGTGATGTATGCTAGCGATTCATGACCTTACCATCTGCTTTGGTGATCAGCAAATACTCGATACAGTCTCGATGCAGATTGCGCCAGGGTCAACTATGGGATTGGTTGGCATTAATGGCGCCGGTAAGACAACCTTGCTGCGTGCAATTGCAGGGTTGATAAAACCCTCGTCGGGCATCATTGAAAAATCAAACGTGCTATATCTACCGGAATCTTACCGTCCATTAGAAAAGCTAACGGGGCAGGAATACCTATCGCTGACCTGCAAATGCTATGGCTGTGACGTCGATGAATACGCCCTTGAGGTACTGGATTTTGACAAATCTTCCCTGCCAAAGCTGATTAAAACCTACTCGAAGGGCATGCGTCAGAAACTGGGACTGGCAATGGCTTTTTCGACAAATTGCAAAGCCCTGGTACTTGATGAACCCATGAGCGGCCTAGACCCTATTGCCCGCGAAGGATTCAAGCAATTGCTGTCGGGCAGCAAGGCAGCCGTTCTATTGACTTCTCACAGCTTGGGGGATGTCGATACCCTCTGTGACGATATTTGTGTTTTGCATCAAGGGCAATTATATCCGGTAAACAATACTCTAGAGCACGCATTTTTTGACATTGTAGGGCATTTGCGGTACAAGGATGTGTCTTAAAAAACGTAGAAGGTTTCTGTTGATGACACAAGCATTTGTCTTTCCTGGACAAGGATCTCAAAGCGTAGGTATGGGTAAAGAGATATATGATGCTTTCCCAGTAGCTCGTGAAGTTTTTCAAGAGGTTGACGACAGCCTCGGTAAAAATCTAACAAAGATTATATTCGAAGGCCCCGAAAGTGACTTGACCAACACAGTGAACGCACAGCCTGCTTTGATGGCAGTTAGCATTGCGACACTACGTGTGTTGCTGTCTGAAAGTGGTAAAAAGATAAAAGATTTTGCCAGTTGCGTTGCGGGTCATTCCTTGGGCGAATACACAGCTTTGACAGCCGCAGGCTCGCTAAGCTTGGCTCAATGTGCGACCCTGTTGGGTGTGCGTGGCCAAGCAATGCAAGAGGCCGTCCCGGACAACCAAGGTGCAATGGCTGCAATCTTGGGGCTGGAAGTTGATAACGTCATTGAAATCACAAAAAATATGGATGCAGGGCAAGTCTGTGCGCTGGCAAACGATAACTGCCCCGGACAGTTGGTGGTTAGCGGTCATCGTGAAGCGGTTGCACAAGCAATGACGTTGGCTACAGAAGCAGGCTGCAAGCGTAGTGTTCTGCTGCCAGTTAGCGGCCCTTTCCACAGCCCTTTGATGGCGCCGGCAGCGACAAAAATGCAGGAAGCCTTGTCCACAGCTGAAATAAGCCAGCCTGTCGTCCCTGTTGTGGCAAACGTAACTGCAGAGTTCGTTGACGACCCAGATACGATCCGCCGCTTATTAGTCGAGCAGATCACCAGCCGCGTGCGCTGGCGGGAAAGTGTTGCTTTTATGAAATCTAATGGTGGCGTTAGCCACACAACTGAAATTGGTGCCGGCAAAGTTCTGTCTGGCCTGACCAAACGTATTGATAGAGAAATTACTGCCAGCGTCATTAACACGCCGGCAGATGTTGAGACCTTTTTAACCGAGAGAGGATAAACCATATGTTCGATTTAACAGGAATGACTGCCGTTGTCACAGGTGCTTCTGGTGCTATTGGAGGCGCAATTGCTGAACGTCTTCACGCTCAAGGCGCAACAGTCGTGCTGTCAGGTACGCGCCGTGAAGCGCTGGAAGAGCGCCAAAAGCAATTAGGTGACAGAGCAATCGTAGTTCCCTGCAACCTCAGTGACCAAGAAAGCGTTGAAGCATTTTTGAAAGATGTGGAGGCGCAAACGGGCTCGATCGATATCCTGGTTAACAATGCCGGCCTAACGCGTGATGGTCTGATGATGCGCATGAAAGACGAAGACTGGCAGCAGGTCATGGATGTGAACCTTAGTGCTGTATTCCGCCTAAGCCGCGGTGTGCTGCGCAACATGATGAAAAAGCGCTGGGGCCGTATCATCAACATCACCTCTATTGTGGGTGTTACAGGAAACCCTGGACAGGCGAACTATGCTGCTTCTAAAGCTGGTATGATTGGTATGTCCAAGTCACTGGCAGCAGAAGTTGCCAACCGCGGTGTTACCATTAACTGCATCGCGCCCGGGTTTATTGCGTCTCCGATGACTGAAGTGCTGAACGATAACCAAAAAGAAGCAATTCTGACGAAGATCCCCGCAAATAAGATGGGTGATCCAGCCGATATTGCCAACGCGGCTTTATATTTGTCCAGCAAGGAAGCACAGTATGTGACTGGGCAGACACTGCATGTCAACGGCGGCATGGCAATGATTTAAATTCCATCGTGGTGGGTTGACAAGCCCACCACTAAACTGCTTCTGTTGAACTGTGTAGAAATATCTGTGCACAATGCCTCGTATTTTTTACAGAATACAAGTTCTAGGGGGAAAACTCCAAAAGCGTAAGAGATTTTCAAGAAAAATAAGGCTCTACAAAGGATGCTTGCAATAACGTAACAAAGAAGTTATGGTTGTCATCATTTATTTGTGTAGCTAGCAACATATAGAGGAATGCTATGAGCGATATTAAAGAACGCGTACAGAAAATTGTGGTTGAGCATCTAGGCGTTGATGCGGCAAAAGTAACAGAGACTGCCAGCTTTGTTGATGATCTAGGCGCAGACAGCCTGGATACAGTTGAACTGGTTATGGCTTTTGAAGAGGAATTCAGTTGTGAAATTCCTGACGAAGCAGCTGAAAAGATTCAGACTGTTAAAGACGCTATCTCTTACATCGAAGAGAACTCAAAGGCTGCATAAGGTCCTATGCGTCGCGTCGTTGTCACCGGCTTAGGTGCCGTAACGCCGCTGGGGGGGGATCTTAAGACCTCCTGGCAGCGTCTGGTTCAGGGCGAATCTGGTATTCGGACAATCACCGAATACGATACGTCGGATATGCCGGTCAGTATTGCGGGAATGGTCCCTCTGGGCGATGCCTCAGAGGGAAAATTCAATGCTGATGATTGGATGTTGCCAAAAGATCAGCGTAAGGTTGATCGCTTTATCCTATATGGTATAGCAGGCGGTATCCAAGCAATTGAAGATTCTGGTTGGAAACCAGAAGACGAGGAAGCTCGTGATCGTACCGGTGTCATGATTGGCTCGGGTATCGGTGGTTTATCCCGGATCTACGAAACGTCTCTTGAATTGCAGGAAAAAGGGGCACGGCGTGTCAGCCCTCACTTTATTCCTTCTTGCTTGATTAACCTTGTGTCAGGCAACCTTTCCATTAAATATGGCTTTCGTGGCCCGAATCATTCTGTTGTGACCGCTTGTTCAACCGGTGCTCATGCTATCGGTGATGCAGCCCGCATGATCCAATATGGTGATGCAGACGTTATGGTCGCTGGTGGTTCAGAGGCAGCCGTTTGCCGTATTGGTATGGCTGGATTTGCCGCTGCGCGCGCTTTGTCCACTAGCTATAACGACACCCCGGAAAAGGCTTCTCGCCCGTGGGATCGTGATCGTGATGGTTTTGTAATGGGTGAAGGTGCCGGTATCATGGTATTGGAAGAACTGGAACACGCTAAAAAGCGTGGAGCAAAGATCTATGCCGAGTTCCTAGGGAACGGTATGTCTGGCGATGCGCATCATGTCACATCACCACCTGAAGATGGCAATGGGGCAGCACGGTCTATGAAGGCTGCACTGCGCAACTCGGGCATCAACCCTGAAGACATTGACTATGTAAACGCGCATGGTACGTCCACCCCTGTTGGTGATGCTATCGAAGTACGTGCTGCTAAAACTGTGCTTGGCGATCATGCAAACAACATTACAATGACATCAACGAAGTCCTCTATTGGGCATCTGTTGGGTGCAGCTGGTGGTGTTGAAGCTGTCTTTGCGGTTAAGACAATTCAGGATCAAGTCATTCCACCGACGTTGAACCTTGAAAATCCTTCCGATGATTGTGATTTGGACTTTGCACCTTTGCAAGCGAAAGAGCGCTCGGTGAACGTGGCTCTATCGAACTCATTCGGGTTTGGTGGTACCAATACGTCAGTGATTTTCAAAAAGTTTGCTGGGTAATTCATTATCTATCAACAAGATTGAAAAATATAAAAAGGGGGCATTTAGCCCCCTTTTTGCTGTATGTACTATTAGCCACTCATTTCTTCCAATTGACGGAAGATTCTGTTTTCCGTCTCGATCACTTTAATCGCTCCCGAGTTCATGTGGCCCAGCTCCATCATCTTGATGAACTGGTCAGCTTGCTTCACGGTTGATTCTTCTATTGAGTTCGAGTAAATCGCACCCGTTCCTGCTGATTTTGCGTCTGACAACAATGGCTCACCCGTTAGGTCATTAACCTGGAATATACCACCGTCTTTAAAGGAACAGTTATGTGGAGACGTCAGTGTTGCCAGCGGGATCTTGGCAATTTTCAATTTCAGACCGTTACTGAACAACGCCGAGACAAAGCCATCATCAGTAATTTCAATACCGCTTGGCTGACCAATACCCTTACCGTTTTGATCAAGTTTCGTTTCGGCAAAGATACCCTGACGCGCACTGATAGCATTTGTTGACCCAACAATACCAAGATCTAGCTCTACATCACTGTTGGAAGCTGCATTGGTCCAGTTGATATGCATATTTGGTGGGTTATTGGCACCATCAAAACTGACAGGGTTACCGTTACCGTCAAAAACCACACGCATTCCGGTGTAAGGAGTGACAAAGCCAGCATCTTTCCATACTGTGCCGCCACCGCCGTTGACGGTTACATCCAAATCCCATGTAGGTGGAATCGCAGCAATTTTTGTCCACTGAAAGTCCATCGCGTGCGGCACACCCAGTGAGTCATAAAAAGTCAGCGAGGTATTCTGAACGGCACCAATAGCATCAGCTTCTGGCAAGTTCAGACGCATCTGCATAGAAGACGTTGGCGCCGAAATACCCGTAATTTGGTTCAAGCGAACGGTTTGCAACTGCTGGATCGAGTTCGCATCGGTAACCTGCTTGTTACCAGTACCATCTGTAGGCCATCCCTGCAGATACCAACCTGAGGCCGTATCGTACAAGTCACCGTTTTCATCCGGCATAAAGCTGCCAGTTCGGATGAAACCAGCTTCGTTTGCTTGACCAGTAGCAGTTGTTGCCAATCGTTTTACAACTATCAATCCTTTACCTGATACCGCGACGTCTGTTGAAGATCCTGTGGCTTTCAGCAAACCCTGTTCTTCCACATTACGTGTTGGCGTTGCTCGCACACCACCAGATGCAAACGACATTGGGCTTGCGGTACCGGCAACCATTGCGCGAA
>JBMYXZ010000013.1:8089-19804 GCA_049608925.1 Alphaproteobacteria bacterium
ACCAGATGTTTTAACGTTCGCTAAGTTTTCACCAACCGTCTTCATACCGTCAGCGACGGCTCCTAACGTTGTACTCGCTGCTGCACTTCCTCCAGCCATGATATCCTCCCTTTTCTTTTATCTTTTATCACATGACAGCATCCGCGATGCTTTCAGCAGTCTCGCGGGCCGTCTCTAATGCGCTTATTCGTTTGTATTTATCTATATCGTGTATACCGACCATTGATTCTAGCGGCATCATTCGATCATTCATTCTGACGTGGGCTTTTTTGTCATCCAGCATGCTGCCAGTAACCACGTCTGTTACAGTTGTATCAATCAGATATGGCATTCTGGTTTTTGGATTTTGAAGAACTTTATTGTCTTTATCAAACAGGGTAAAGCCCACACGGTATTTACCGTTTTCCGCCACAGTTCCTTCCGATATGCCATGTCGCCTTCTGAAATCATCATCCAAGGTGCCATCCCATTTATATGACCCTTTTCCAACTGGCAAGAATGATGTGCCTAACTTAGGGTTCACCCTAGAAGTATGGACAATCTCACCCTTGTCATTCAGGATGTTGACCTGCATATAGCTGACTTCCTTTGGCAGCTCGTATGTTACAGAGGTTTTAAATTTATCGTTAAAGTTAAACTTGCTGCCCTTGGTCTCGACAATCTGTCCAACCATCTTTGATGCATTCAGCATATGGCCAATTTCATGCAACTCGCGAGTCTTGCGTGTTTCTTCTTCCATGCTGCTGATACCCTGCGCAACCATCATTTGGTTAATCGCTGTGACCATTTCCATAGGCTTAAATTCATGGTTTGTAGGATCAACAACTTCATTTGCCTTGATATACATTTGCATCATTTCGATGAAATTATCGTGCCCACTTTTGAAGATTTCCTTGCCCTTGCCAGGCTTGACTTCCTCTTTCATAAAAGCGGCATTGTTTACTGCTGCTGTATTAGGCATAGGTATCTACCTCCTTTGTTGGGTCTGGAACATGGATAGGCATCTTCCTAACGGCTTCTTCCATTGATGCATCAGTAAAGGCTACCTGACCAGCGTCACTGCCGAAGGAATCTTCGTCAGAGCCTTCGCTGCTAAGGTTAAACTCCATGTCACCCATATTCAGATTGACGTCATTTTCTTTCATGGCACGCGCCAATTCGTCTTGGTGCTGGCGCATATAATCACGTGTATTGGGGTCTTCCACATTAAACACAGCTGTAACACGCCCATCACCATCAATGCTTAGTCGCGCATGAACACTGCCTAATTCTGCGGGTTTTAATTGAATACGAATTTCGTCACGTTGGTGTGTCACAGCCTTTTGCATATCAATCGTCAGCTGTTGAGCCAACGTAGCAGGTGATGGCATTGATATGGGCATACGCTGTTGCGCAGCCGCCATAACCACTGGCTGGTTGACAGATGATTTCACTGGTGCCGTCTCAGCCTCTCCCCCATTTGGAAGAAAAATTGGGCGGTCCCCCTCGCCAAACTCAAGCACCTCAGCCTTAACCGTTTGGCTAGATTCTTGACGCCCCTGCATATGCGTTTCACTCTGTTGAGCCTGTACAATGATTTGCTGCTCAGATTTAGCATTCATCATTATTAAATCAGCTGATGAGATATTGTGCTTTGTAGATTTGGTTTGCTGATGCTCCACGGGCTTACGACCTTGCGGAGTCACAACGATCTCACTCATTGCTTCTTGATCAACAGCACCATCTGACTTTTCAGTCTGTGCATGCACAATTTCAGCATTCTTAATCTGGATTGTTTCTTTTTGTTGTACTTCCTGGTTGTCTGCTGCAACAAACTCTACCTTAACGGTGTTCAGGCGATCTTCCACTTCCTTTAGAAATTCAGTAGGTGCCACGTTCTTGGCATTTGTTTGCAGTTGCGGCTGGACTTTCAACTCGACAGGCGCCTCTATCTTCACAGGACCTGTCTGCACAGCTACGACAAAGCCTTCCGCTTCAGTATCATCCTGTTTAGACTCGTCTGCAGTGGATACGACCTCAGACTCAGTGTCCTTATCAGACTTGACTGATGTTTTTGGCTCTGCTACCTCAGAGTGTTCGACGGGAGCAACTTTTTCCTCAGCTGGCTCCTTACGCCCTGCATCTAAGACGGTGGCAAAAGAATCCCTGTCCTTGGACATGTCATTGCGGGCGTCCTTTGCCTCCTTGACGGGGGCCGGTGCAATAATTTGTCCTAGATCGAGTACAACGTTTCCTTCAATCATAGCATTCACATATTTTTTCCCTGCCAAAAGAGATGCAAATGCTAGGCCAAGTTGATGTAGATTATTAATTTAATTGGATTATTTAAGATTCATCGCCAGGCAATCGAGGCCAGATTTAGACAAATGTGTACAGGCCTTCTTGGCCATATTTTCATCCAAGCCAATTAAGCGCGCACGATACATTTTCTTTTTAGGAGAAGGACTAACCAACACTTGGGCTTTTTTCAGGATAGGCAATAAAGACCGTGCCGATTGCGCCAATGTCTGGGCTTGGTTCTTGGCTTTAAAAGCCCCAACCTGTATCGCCCAAGTCCCTGTTTTGGTGGCAGGAGATATAGTGCGAAAACCCGTTTTTGGCTTCTTAGGCGGCGCAATCATTAATGGCTTAAGGCGCGGCATGGGTGTATGACGTTGATGAGAGCGCACATTTTTGAAGCCAGCATTCAATAGCTTAGCCACTTGGCGATCACGCCATTGTCTGGTCTTGCCACCAATAACAACGGCTATCAACCTGTGGCCATTTTGAACAGCAGAAGCTGCCAAGTTCCACCCTGAAGCATTGATGTAGCCTGTTTTAATGCCATCGCAGCCTTTGACTCTTGTCAGCAACTTGTTGTGATTGCGAAAGCTGCGCCCTTTGTACTTAAACACGCGCGTCGAGAAATACTTATAGTAGCGCGGATATTTGTTGATCAATATCCTAGAGAGCTTGGCCATCTCACGCGCAGTGGTTTTTTGATGCTTATTGGGCAGGCCAGAAGCATTCTTAAAAGTTGTATTCCTAAGCCCCAATTTGCGCGCTTTACGGGTCATTTGTGCGGCAAATTTTGCCTCACTGCCAGCTAAAGCCTCGGCCACCACCACTGCTGCATCATTGGCTGATTTTACCATCAAGCCATAAATGGCATCCTTGACAGTCACATACCCTCCTGATTTCAAGCCCAACTTAGTAGGTGGTTGACGGCTGGCTTTCTTAGAGATTTTCAATTTTTGATGAAACTTCAGCTTTCCTGATTCCAGAGCATCAAAGATCATCAACAGTGTCATCATCTTGGTAAGTGAGGCAGGATAGACGATATTATCGGCTTTGTGTTCGTGATACACATCACCCGTGTGACAATCCATGACAAAAGCAGTATACGTGCGCGCAAAAGATTGTGAGCATAACCCACACAAAAGGCTGAAAAAAAGAATACCAGCTTTTAAATACACGCGACCATCATGATTAGAATTTATGTCGAATTGTACCGAATTGTCACAAATCAAGCAATGGCTTTAAGCCTTACCGATGCGTTGATCCTTTGATAAATCTGCGCAAAACAGTAATCCAAACCCCATCATCAGTGTCATCATAGACGTTCCGCCGTAAGATACTAACGGCAGAGGTATTCCCACAACGGGCAGCAATCCCATCACCATCGCCATATTTACAAACATATACACAAACAGCATCCATCCAAAGCCAAGAGACACCAATCTACAGAATGTATTGCGTGCGGACAGCCCGACGGAATAGGTATACGCAATAATTATGGCATACAGCCCAATCAGGATAAGCCCACCTGTAAAACCGAATTCTTCACAAAACATCGAGAAAATAAAGTCCGTCTGTTTTTCTGGCAGAAAGTCTAAATGGCTTTGGCTGCCCTCTAGGAAGCCTCGGCCCATTAGGCCTCCTGATCCAAAGGCGATCTTAGATTGTAATATGTGATAGCCCGCGCCAAAGGGGTCTCGTTCCGGGTTTAAGAAGGTCAGTATGCGCTCGCGTTGATACTGATGCAGCATTGTCCATAAAACCGGCAGGCTGCTGGAAACCAGGACCGCTAGCCCCAGGATTATCCAATAACTTAATCCCGCCCAAAAGATAATCGCCAAGCCGATTAGCATCAGCAAAATTGCCGTGCCCAAATCCGGCTGTTTTAGAACCAGAACAGTAGGCGCCAGCACAAGCAAGGCAGGGACAACCAAGTCAGTCGCGCGAATCGTTTGCTGGGTTCCCATAATGTGGAAATAACGGGCTAAAGCAATAATCAACGTTATTTTCACCAGCTCTGATGGCTGCAAGCGAATGATATACAAGTCAATCCAACGCTGAGCCCCCATGCCAATGCTGCCCGCGACTTCCACTGCTATCAGCATAATCAACGAAAAGCCATAGATGTAATAGGCATATTGCATCCAAAAGCGAATATTGGTCACAGCAATTGTCAACAGAATCACCATACCAAAGGCATACCGAATCATCTGTTTTTCGGCCCAGGGTTGATAGCTGCCTCCGCCTGCAGAATACAGCATTAAAAATCCAAGGCCTGCGACCATACTGATCAGCAATATGACCATCCAATTAAGCTGTGGGAGTTTCTTCAATGCGGCTATCATGGAGGCTAGTATAGCAAGAGAATATAATTCCGATAGAGAAAATTATCCTCTACCCAGCTCGACGCTCTGGCAGCCCACCCCAAGAGTTCACATAGCCTTCCCATTCAACGGACTTTGCGGACTCTTCTATGTCCAGAGCGTCTCGGGTGTCAATCATCACGGCGACTTCATCGGTTTCTTTCTTGCCGCCCTTCATGGCATTGTCAAATGCTTTGGGGTGCGGGCCGTGGGTAAAACCACATGGATGAATTGTCACCATGCCGGGATGAATGTTATCGCGGCTGAAAAAATCACCGCGGTGATAAAATAGCACTTCATCAAAGTCATCATTGTTATGATAAAAAGGCACCTTCAAAGCCCCCGGATCACTTTCCAAAGGCCTTGGGCAAAAGGTGCAGACAACAAATCGAGAAGACAAAAAGGTTGTATGCGCTGAAGGCGGCAAATGGTATCGATGGCTCATCAGTGGGCGAATATCGCGCCAATTGATTCGCACTGGCATCAAGGTCCCTTGCCAGCCCATGGCATCAAGTGGGTTATAGGGAAACGTCACCGTGGAGAGTTCTTCTCGGCGCTTGATGATCACCTGCCAAGACGTCGTATCTGACTGTTGCTGTTTAAAGGCCTCATCGATTTCCGGCACATCAAGAATGCCACTGTCGAAGATTGCTTGTGGCCCAACTATGCCTTTGTGTGGCAGCTTATAGCTATCGTTAGTAGCTTCGATCAGCAGAATCTGCATGGGTGTTGTCACATCAATGCGCCACATCGTTCCACGGGGCAACAAAACGTAATCCCCATCACGAATTTCCATATGCCCATAGTCCGTGTAAAGATGACCGCTGCCTTCGTGAATGAATAGTAGCTCGTCTCCATCTCCATTGCGCACCAGACACGTCATATCGCTTGCATGATTCCAAAATCTAAAGCGGACGTTTTTATTGGTCATGATAGCCGCCGCATCCCACGGCAAGCGATGTGGTGAGGTTAACTTTGTTAGATCAAAGGCGCGCGGCTTTAAAGGTCCTTCCCAGGCCGTCCAACTGGTCGGAGGATTCTTATGGTACATCTCGGTTACCGGGCCGAAAAACCCTTCTTTACCCAATTCACGTTCATAGGCACCATCGGGAAAGTCCGCATGGGCTTGCCGAGACGTCTTGCCTTCTCGTCGGGGAAATGAGATCCATTCTTTCATCGTTGCCTCCACTTATTTTTATTGGTGTTTTTAATAACATAAAAGAAGTTTGGACACCAGGCACTCTTGACATAGACCCTGTCTCCATGCCACAAAAAAGCTAGAAAAATGAGGGGTGCGAATATGCGACAATTTTTTAAAGTGTTAACGTTGATTTCTCCTGTACTGCTGCAAGGGTGTGCGGCACCGATGATTGTTGGCTCGGGTGCCTTTTTGGGAACGACTGTGGCTGATGAACGCGGCTTTTCAGGCTTTATCAGCGATACATCCGTCAGCGGTGGTATTAAAACGGCTTGGTTCGAGCATGATCCAACCCTTAACGAACGGATTGGCCTTGAAGTCCACGAAGGACGCGCCTTGTTGACAGGCAGAATGCGAGACACACAACAACAGATTGATGCGGTTCGACTTGCCTGGACAATAGACGGCGTTCAAGAAGTTATCGACGAGACCACAATTGATGACGGCACAGGCGGCAGCTTTTCTGAGTATGCCAGTGATACCGCTATTACTGCCTCTATCAAATCCTCGATGCTGTTTGCAGACTATGTGAACTCAGGAAACTATAATATCCGCACTGTGGACGGTGTTGTGTTTATCATTGGCATTGCGCAACAGCAGGAAGAGCTCGACCGTGTGATCGATATCGCGGGTAGTGCTGATGGCGTCAAGAACGTGATCAGTCACGTACGTCTTAAAGGGGAATCTATAATGGATTCAAAGGCTACTATGACAGCCCCGGCAACCAGCAAAGGATATGTCGCGGGTCCGCAACCCATTGAAACTGTCGAGCTGCAAGAAGAGCCTGTTCACATCAACAGTGAACCGCCTGCAGCAACCGCCCCTCCTGCAGCACGGCCATCATCGTCTGATACTTCTGACGTGCCCTTGTTCCCAGACCCAGGAGCCTATTAATGGCAAAATCAATCGCTTTTCAGATGGACCCACTGGGGTCTTTGAATCAAGCGATTGATAGCAGTCTTATTCTGGCAAAAGAAGGTATGCGCCGTGGGTATAAATGTTGGCATTTCACGCCACAATCTCTGGCCGTTGATCATTGCTGTCCGCGCGCGCAGGCAGCCCCCCTGGTTGCAAGTGACAGCGGATGGAGCCTTCTTGCAGAGAGCTCTCGCATTGACCTAAATGACATGTCAGCTATATTCATCCGGCAAGACCCGCCTTTTGACATGGCTTATATCACCTCGACCTTTATGCTGGATCATGTGGCGGATGATGTGGTGATGGTGAATAACCCAGCCGGCATCCGCAATGGCGCGGAAAAATTTCTGCCGCTTAAAGTCCCGCAATTCATGCCTCCCACTGTCATTACGGCAGACAGAGATGAAATCACCCGTTTTTGGCGGGAATATAAAGACATTATTCTAAAACCTCTCTATGACTTTGGCGGCAGCAATATATTTCGCGTACAGGAGGACGGAGATAATCTGTCGCATACCATTGATGCTTTACATCAGGAATACAAAACCCCAATTATTGCGCAGCGGTTTATTCCTGGCGTCAGCGAAGGGGACAAGCGTATCATAATGGTGGATGGCGAACCTGTCGGTGGTTTTTTGCGCGTCCCTCAAAAAGGGGATATTCGCAGCAACATGGTCGCTGGAGGCACACCCGTTAAAAGCACTCTGACAGATCATGAACGTCAGTTGTGTGAAAAGTTGTCTCCCATTTTAAAAGACATGGGTATTTTGTTTGCTGGTATTGATGTAATTGCTGGATATTTAACAGAAGTAAATGTTACCTCTCCCACAGGAATCGCAGCGTTGAATGCACTTGACGGCATTCAAGTTGAGCAGATTCTTTGGGATGTAATTGAAGAAAAAATGTAATAGAAAAGAGTAGTTATGGTCGCGCGTATCACCACCGTCGCCTTTCAGGGGATCGACGTAATTCCAATCGATGTTCAAGTTCAAATCTCGCATGGCCTGCCCAGTTTTGCCGTTGTTGGCTTACCGGACAAAGCTGTTGCTGAATCTCGTGAGCGTGTTCGTGCAGCCTTGCAATCTCTCGGACTCTCTCTGCCACCCAAACGTATTACAGTGAACTTGTCTCCTGCTGACATCCAAAAAGAAGGTAGCCATTATGACCTGCCGATTGCTTTGGGATTGTTGGTAGGGCTTGAGGTCTTACCCGCCAGCGAGCTAGAAGACTATACAGCTTTGGGAGAACTTGGGCTCGACGGCACTTTGGCCCCTGTGTCTGGAATCTTACCGGCGGCCATTGATGCTGCTGGACGCGGTCAGCATTTAATCTGCCCAGAACAATCGGGCAGCGAAGCTGCCTGGGCTGAAGATGTGGATGTCTTGGCACCGCATAACCTGTTGTCATTGATCAATCATTTCAAAGGTACGCAGGTGCTGACCAGGCCAGATCCAAAACTAGCGCAAAGCCCTGAATCATTGCCTGATTTGAAGGATGTCAAAGGTCAAGAAACGTCTAAGCGTGTGCTGGAGATTGCTGCTGCCGGCGGTCATAACCTGTTGATGACAGGGCCTCCGGGCGCAGGAAAATCGATGCTAGCCGCGCGCTTGCCAAGCGTACTTCCCCCTCTGTCCCCAAAGGAAGCTTTGGAAGTGACAATGATTCACAGTGTGGCGGGCAGACTAAATGATGGCAACCTTATTACCAATCGTCCCTTCCGTGACCCGCATCATTCCGCGTCTCTCCCAGCATTGGTAGGTGGCGGCATGAAATGTAAGCCTGGTGAGATGTCTCTTGCTCACAAGGGTGTTTTGTTCCTAGACGAGCTGCCGGAATTCAACCGTCAAACACTGGAGTCACTGCGTCAACCGCTTGAGACGGGCAAAGTGACCGTTGCCAGGGCAAATGCCCACATCACCTATCCTGCTGATGTGCAGCTGGTAGCAGCCATGAATCCCTGCAGATGTGGCAATCTGGATGATGACGAGCGCGCTTGTACCCGGGCACCCAGATGTGCTGTGGATTATCAATCGAAAATATCCGGCCCGCTGATGGATCGTATTGATCTGCAAATTCAAGTTCCAAAAGTTGAATTGCGCGACCTTAGCTTGCCTGCTCCTAAGGAAGGTAGCAAAGAAATGGCCGAACGCGTGGCGCGCGCTCGGGCACTTCAGCAAGATCGCTATGGCGGTAAAATCACCATCAATGCCCAGGCTATTGGCGAAGATCTAGATCGCGTTGCAACCCCTGATGAAGCTGGACAAAGCTTACTATCGATGGCTGCTGAAAAGCTGAAACTGACCGCCAGGTCCTATCATCGTGTTTTACGCGTCTCGCGCACCATTGCCGACCTTGAAGGTGCCACAGCAGTTGCAAAGCATCACGTAGCCGAAGCACTCAGTTATCGTCAGATGGTGTATAAATAGCCTAACAGGCGTGGTATTATAGTCTTTATGATTACCCAGGAGACAGCAATGCAGGAAAAAGTCGCCGCCTTGCGCGCATGCTTTGACAACTATAATATCGATGGTTATTACCTTCCCCGTGTGGATGAATTTAATAACGAATATATGCCTCCCTATGCCGAACGTCTGGCGTGGCTGACAGGCTTTACGGGCTCCGCTGGCTCGGCCATTGTGCTGCGTGATAAAGCCGCCGTTTTCGTTGATGGACGCTATATTCTGCAAGCCCCTGAACAAGTAGACACCAATCTTTTTGAGGTTGTATTGGTCAGCAAGCAACGCCCTGAACAATGGCCAGACAAAGGATTGCGCCTAGGCTATGACCCTATGTTGGTGAACGAGGCTAGCCTTAAGCGCTTTGGTGATCAGGATATGCACCCCATACCAGGCAACTTAATTGATCCATTGTGGCAAGACCAGCCGCCAGCACCTAGCGGTAAGGTTTTTGTACATTCAGATGAATATGCCGGCCTGCCGTCGCAAGATAAAATTCGCAATCTGTGCAAAACTTTAAGGCAGCAGAATATTGATGCTGTTGTGTTAAGCCGATTGGATTCTATTTGCTGGCTGCTAAATATCCGTGGCGATGAAGTGCCCTTTATTCCTGTCCCATTGTGCCGAGCAATAGCTTTCGCCGATGGAACTGTCGATCTATATATCGATCAACAGAAAATTGCTGGAGTCTCGTTAGGAAGCAATGTGCAGGTGAAAGCACCTGATGCTATTGGAGAAGGCTTAGACGGCAAACGCGTTCTTATAGATCAGACGGCCTGCCCCGTCGGCATCCTACATAAGCTTGATAAAGCGTCCGAGATCATTCGTGGCAGCGACCCTTGCATCCTTCCAAAAGCGCTGAAGAATGCTACTGAAATCGAGGGGATGCGCCAGGCCCATATTCGGGATGGTGCCGCCCTAACAGAATTCTTGGCATGGCTTGATACCGGCATAAAATCAGGAGAGAAGATCACTGAGCTGGACACTGTAGAAAAGCTTCAGGCCTGCCGCCAGGTGCAAAATCTGTATGCCGGTGATAGCTTTCCCGCAATTACCGGAACCGGCCCAAATGGCGCGATTATTCACTATAAAGCTTCGCCTGAAACGAATCGCACAATTCAACAGAAGGATATCTTCCTTGTAGATTCTGGCGGGCAATATCATGACGGTACCACCGATGTAACGCGCACGGTATGTTTTTCAGAGCCAAGTGCCGAGCAGAAAGATCGTTACACGCGCGTCTTAAAGGGTCATATCGCCGTTGCACGTGCAAGATTCCCTGCAGGCACCTGTGGTGGGCAGTTAGATGCTTCGGCGCGATCGGCTCTATGGGAAATAGGTGCTGATTATGCCCATGGCACTGGCCATGGTGTCGGAGCCTTCTTGTTTGTACATGAGGGCCCTCAACGTATATCTGGTATGCAACGCGGCGATGTTCCGCTGCAAGTTGGTATGACTCTGTCAAACGAGCCGGGGTATTATAAAGATGGTGAATATGGCATCCGCACAGAAAGCGTCGTAGTCGTAGCCTCATCATCTGTTTCAGGCGAAGAAGGGCGTGAGATGCTGGAATTCGAGACGCTGACTATGGCTCCCATCTGCACAGACCTAATTGATACGCAGCTGCTGACGGAAGCTGAAATCGACTGGCTCAACGCCTATCACGAGAAAGTATATGCTAGTTTGAAGGATCGGTTACAGCCTTCCACTGCCGCGTGGTTAAGAGAGGCTACACAGCCTCTCTCCTGATAGCAGATTACAACTTATAGCCGTACCTTAAGCCCAGTCCTGTCAGTCCCGGGTTGCGGCTGGCCAGTGATGCATTTGATGTATGATCAAGAATGACCGAAAGTGTATGGCGGTCGCCTAGATTCAGGCCCAAACTAACGCTTTCACGGAACATGATGTTGGACCCCAATGCCTGTTTGCGCCGGGTCGGAGTCTTGCGCTTTCCGGTGTTGGCACTACCGCCGAAAGATAACTCAAGAAAAGTGTACTCGAAGAAATCAAAGTGCCAAGTCAAACCAAAGTAAAACTGATGTGATCCTCCGCGTGTGTTAATGCTTGTTCCCAGGTGAGGTCTTGGAGAAAATAGGAAGTCAAAAACCGCATTTTCAGGAGCAGTAAACAGCATCTCTGCGTTGATATCATAGCCACGTTCATGTCTGTGGCCTAGGTCGCCACCGATGTCATGTTTTAAAACACCTGCTCGGATTTCGCTGACAAAACTGTCTTCTTGGGCTCTGGACTCATGGGCACAAAAGCCCATTGAAAAAGAGGTGAAAAATAAAGTGGTAAAAGTGATTAATTTATACATTCAATTTCTTTCAAATTTTAGTAATATCATGGACTT
The DNA here is from genome assembly GCA_049608925.1 of Alphaproteobacteria bacterium. Classification (GTDB taxonomy): domain Bacteria; phylum Pseudomonadota; class Alphaproteobacteria; order JAGOMX01; family JAGOMX01; genus JBMYXZ01. Next base: position 19,655 of record JBMYXZ010000013.1, read on the forward strand.
TACACAGTTTCTTGCCAGTGGAAAAGAATTTTTTTAGGTGGCAAAATGACTTACAAATTTTATTGCCAAAATCGATTTTGGGTCCTTGACCGAGAGCGCCTGAACTTATAATCTGAAAGAACAAAAGCCGAGGTTGGCGTTATTTTAAAC
>JBMYXZ010000014.1:0-19546 GCA_049608925.1 Alphaproteobacteria bacterium
ATCATCTTCGGTCATCGCACCAGCAAGATCTCCTGCAATAACTGCTGCGTCGTTCACGCCCGTGATATCAATAACCACGTCCTGTGTGTCTGAACCATCAAGCGAAGTTACCATAAAGGTCTCTTGGACCACATCGCCAGCATTAAGCTCGTCAAGGTTAGCGGTTCTGGTGTAAGTCCAGTTACCAGCTGCATCAATATCAAATGTACCGTATGTACCCATAACACCTGATTGTGCTTGGAACATAGCTTCGCCATCATCAGGATCTGCAACTGTGGCAATACCAGAATCACCCGCATCATCTTCGGTCATCGCACCAGCAAGATCTCCTGCAATAACTGCTGCGTCGTTCGCTCCATCTACAGTAATCGTCACTGTCGCCGTATCGAATCCGCCGGCGCCATCGCTGATTGTATACATAAATGTGTCATCTAACATTTGACCCGCAGAAAGTCCCTGTAGGGTTGCGGATGTGCTGGCATCATATGTAAAACTACCGTCAGCAGACATGTTGACGGTGGCCCCAAGAGTCGTTGCAAATATTCCCGTTGTTGTAACGGTTAAAGGATCTGTGTCGGGGTCCGAGTCGTTGTCCAATACACCGTTTGCAGCACTAACTGTAAGAAGCATATCTTCCAGAGCATTATATGCGTCGTCGACCGCATCGGGATCTAAATTCATGCCGCCCTGGACATCAAATTCAAGCTTCTCAAAACGTTTTACAACTAGATCAAAATCAAAGGAAAGTCCGTAGGAATCAAAATCAAAGAATTGCCAACTTGGAGTATTGTTGAAATCTACGACTATTGAGGTGCCATTAATTTCGATCATTTGAGCTTGTGTTACCTGGATTACAAGCTTGTCGCAGTTGCCACTGCCACCATCGTAAAAGTCCCAAGACCCTACATTATCGTCTACATTGTGTATTACTGTATCATTACCGCTGCCTGCAAAGACTAAGTCAGAATGAGCGCCAGCTTGGATGGTGTCATCGCCAGAGCCGCCTTTGATTATGTCGCAGCCGTCCTCTCCCATGATAACGTCATCGCCTCTGCCACCTGCAAGAAAGTCGTTTCCTGTTCCTCCGAAGATCGTGTCATTTCCACTATCCCCGAAGACAGCGTCATGTCCTGATCCGCCATATATAACATCGTTTCCAGAACCGCCCCACGCCCAGTCATGCCCAGCTTCACCAAAGATATGGTCGTCGCCGCGGCCGCCCCAGATTTTGTCATTTCCATCGCCACCATAGAGCCAATCTTCTCCATCGCCGCCATAGAGCTTGTCATTGCCTGATCCCCCAAAAAGGGTGTCTTCACCGTCATCGCCGAATAGCTTGTCGTGACCCGAGCCGCCATATATGGTGTCGTTCCCGTCGCCACCATGGACAACGTCGTTACCACCACCAGCATGGACAGTGTCGTTGCCGTCTTTTGCTTTGATAATGTCTTTTTTGAAAGTTCCGTTTAGCGTGTCATTGCCGTTTGTTCCAACAATAACATTTGGATGACAGAAGTGATACCACCAGGACATAACAATACTCCTTTGTATGCGTACATATTAATACAACTATAAATCATTCTATATTAAAAAAATTAAGTTGTGGTTAACTTTATTTCGGATTTTATATTTAATCAATGCTTAGTGATTTGCTGGTATTTTGGTGTAAATGGCATTATTGGATGTTAAAATGAAGTTCATATACTGTTTTACTTTTGCAGTATACTTTGTGTCGATCTGCGACGCATGGGGGCATGAGTTTTTGTATGCAAAAGGCTTGGACCTGGATGAAAATATTATTACTGCTGTTAAGGCAGTGAAATTAAAAGATGCTGAAGGTCTGAAAGTCACTATGACTATGGTTCCTAGCAAGGACGAGCATGTTTTAAAACAGTATTATCTGGGCACAGCAGGAGGCGAGGCAAGAGTACAGATTTTGGACACGGGCAAAGCAAAGTTGGACACCGTTCTTGGTGACCCTTTTGAAGGTATGCCCGACAAGGGGAAAATGGCTGTTCAATTCACCTTTATTCTTGAAGATGATGGTGGCAAAAAAGAGGCGCATTTTGCCGAAATTGTCATCAATAAAAAAATTACCTAAAGGGTGGTTCGTGAAAGCCGCGGAGCTTACGAGAGTGCATTTGCTCTTCACCTTGTTCACGCAGCAGACGCATGGCTTCGATACCGATTTTAAGGTGCTGTTGGACGCGTTCTTGATAAAATGCGTTAGCAGCGGACTTCAGCTTGATTTCTCCATGGATAGGCTTGTCTGAGACACATAGCAGGGTGCCATAGGGCACGCGCAGCCTGAAGCCATTGGCAGCAATTGTAGCTGATTCCAGGTCCAAGGCAATGGCGCGAGATTGCTTGAACGTAAGATAGAATTGTTTTGTCAGCATCTCCCAGTTGCGGTTGTCTGAAGTGACAACCGTTCCCGTGCGCATACGCTTTTTCATGTCGTGGCCTTCCAGACCAGTGACCTTTGCAACTGCTTGGCTAAGGGCAACCTGGATTTCTGCCAGAGGAGGGACGGGAATCGAGGCTGGAAGGTCTTGGTCCAGCACGTGATCTTCGCGAATATAAGCATGGGCCAGGACATAGTCTCCTAACAACTGGCTGCGCCTTAATCCAGCGCAATGCCCAACCATAAGCCAGCAATTTGGGCGCAATACGGCCAGGTGATCGGTGATGGTTTTGGCATTAGAGGGTCCTACGCCAATATTGATCAGGGTAATCCCTTGGCCGTCTTCGCGTTTTAGGTGATATGCGGGCATTTGCGGAAGATGTTCCGGAGTGCTGCCTGACTTCGTACCATCTTTAAAATATTCGGTATTTCCAGGGCCTACAAAACTGGTGAACTCATTGCCTTGTATTACTTCATTATGAGCAAAAGCCTCGAATTCTTTAATATATCGTTGATAGTTAGTCAGCAGTATAAATGATTGAAAATGTTTTGGATTCGTGGCGGTGTAGTGTTTCAGGCGAGATAAGGAAAAGTCTACACGTTCGGCATTAAATAACGCAAGCGGGAAGGGGGTGTCTTTATCACTGACGAATATACCATTCGCAATATCATCGTTGATACGCTTCAGATCTGGCAGCAAAGAGTCAGCATTGACTTTCCACAGTTTCTCCATCGTGTATGGCTGTGTGACAGATTCGGTAACAAATGGAATAGGAATAGGCTCGTCACTAAGTCCAACGTAAACAGGTACTTTATGGTGTTTGATCAGCAAGTCTATTTGCTCTTTATAGTATGCTCCAAATAAATCTGGGCGGGTAACGCTGATGCCATACAGCCCTGGGTCAATTGCGACACCATACGAAAGCCTGGCATCAACATGCATATTTTCAGGTGTTACTTCAAAGCCAACAAAGGGATAGTTTGCTACATCTAAGCAACAATTTGAGGCATCTAATGTATCGTCATCGAGGCAATTGATGAATTCTAAGACTTGTTGGCGACTGCGGTCATATAGTTTGTTAATGTATTCAAGTGCTTCTTCGCCTGACCATAGCTCTTTCAGCTCGGTAGCTTGTGGGAATTTATCTGACATTCTGCCTCCTAATGGTTGATGATTTATACCAAATTTTGCGGCCGTGGGAAAGAACTCTGCGATCTAAACTTTTCCTTTTCTTGTCAGCCAAGATTTTATAGGGTGGGTGCAGTAGTGCATTGTGTAAATAGCATCCGTGGTAAAATGAAAAGAAAAATAACAAATCCTCATGATAAGTTCTTTCGCTCGATGATGGAGCATCCAACGGTCATTCGAGAGTTTCTACAGACAAATCTACCCGCAGTTTTAAGGGACTCCTTGGAATATGATTCTATCAAACCTATCAAGAGTGCTTTTATATCCTCGAAGCTGCAGGAGCAAATTGCAGACGTTCTGTACAAAGCAAAGTGTGGAGATCATGACGCATATTTTTATGTGCTGATAGAGCATCAGTCTTCAGCAGATAAGTTGATGCCGTTTCGTATTGAAGGGTATATCCGTGAAATTCAAAAACAGCATATGAAAGTTAATAATACCGATCGTTTGCCAATAGTGTGGCCTGTGGTTTTTTACACAGGAGCAAAATCATATGACCAGCCAATGCATCCATATGATTTGTATGATAGAGATAGAGAAACAGTGTCACAGATAATGTCGCCACCATACACTTTGTTAGATCTTTCTCAACAACCTGAAGAGCTGCTTGCTGCCACCAGGATGTACGGCACCATGTCGCGAATATTTAAGCATATTCATGATGATAACATTATCCCTTTTCTGGTTAATATTATTCATGAAACCTTGGCTGATATTGACAGGGAAGGGGAAGAAGATTACATTGAACTTGTAATAAGGTATGTATATTCGGCAGCACAGACCATTGATCAAAATGAATTTGTAAATGCCGTTACTAAGTTGGAATCTGTTGATGAGGAAACAATTATGACTCTAGCGCAACAAGCTCAGCAAAAAGGAATTCAAATTGGGATTCAAAAAGGTATGCAGCAAGGTATAACCAGCCTGGTTATCAAGATGCATTCTAAAGGTTTCAACACAAAGAAAATTTCTGAAATGACCGATATGCCTGAGTCATTAATCATGGAACTGCTTGCTAAAGCTCATTCTAACCAAAGCGATGTTGCCTAATAGACATCTACGGAATGTCTTAGTATACTAAAGCATAAATCTTTACGGTTTACGCTGATGAAGTATCTAAAGCACGCACTGATTATAGGTTTTGCCATGTTCTCGATGTTTTTCGGATCTGGTAACCTTGTCTTTCCTATTTCTGTTGGTCGAGATGCAGGACTCTTTATAGCACCTGCAACCATAGGGTTATTGCTTACGGGAGTGATCATGCCCTTTATTGGCTTGTATGGAGTGTGGCTGTATAATGGCAGGCATGAAGCCTTTTTTGATCGGCTTGGCCCCTATGGTAGCTTTGGAATTGTCTTTGTCTGTATGATGTTGATGGGGCCATTTGCTGTTATCCCCAGATGTATAACAGTTGCTCACGGCGGCTTAGAGCCATTATTCCCGGGTCTGTCCCTGCCTATGTTTAGCGTCATTATGAGTGCTGGGATATTTGCGCTGACGTTCGATCGTCATCGCATAATACCAATATTGGGCGGAATATTAACTCCGTTACTATTGATTTCGCTTGCCATGATTATAGGCTTTGGGGCGACTTCGGGATCAGAACCCATAGCTCAGACAACCCCTGCCAAACAGGTCTTCACCAATAGTTTTTCAATTGGCTACTATATGATGGATTTGGTGGCGGCCTTCTTTTTTGCCTCAGAAATTTGCAGGCATAGCTATACCTTAAGCGAAAAATTGAAGGTGTCTCCTACGGCTTTGACAGCCTTGTCGATGATGATTGGGATGGGGATACTTGCTGCAATTTATGTTGCCTTTGTGTATTTGGGGACAATTTTCGCACCTCAACTGGCTGACTTTCCAACCGAGCAGGGACTTAGCATAATAGCAGCTGAGACTTTGGGGAAGTATGGTCAAGGGGTTGTAGCTGTTGCTGTTCTGATGGCTTGCTTAACCACAGCAACGGTATTGGCCAGCATATTTACTGATTTTGTTCATCAGCGCATTGGCCGTCACAAAGGCAACAGGCATGTGTGGATATTGGGGGCTTTGATTCTGTCTTGCTTTGTCTCAACATATGAATTCAAGGGAATAGCAGCATTCCTGTCGCCGATTCTGAATGTATTATATCCAGGGTTGATCGCGTATACCTTCTTGATGATTGGCTTGAAATGGATGAAATCGCAAAATAGTCCACCGAAGCGTGTAAAAGTCTCTTGAAGTTTCCCGGGAACTCTAGTTAAGTAGATAAGATTTTCGGATTACATTAGGGGTTATGAGCGCGCAACCATTCATCCATTTACGAGTCCACAGTACGTATTCTTTATCAGAAGGTGCCATTCGTATTCCACAGCTGTTAGAACGCTGCGGAGAGCAGAATATGCCTGCTGTTGCTCTGACGGATACTTCCAATGTTTTTGGCGCGATGGAATTTTGTCTGAATGCTCCGAAAAAAGGTGTGCAGCCTATTATGGGTAGCCAGATACAGATTGCTTGGAAAGAAGATGATCCGCGCGCTTTGCAGGCGCGCTCCGAAGGGCATACCAGCGCAACTGACGAGCTAGTCTTATTTGCACAGAATCAAGAAGGCTATCAGAATCTGATAAAGTTGCTATCGCTGGCATGGCGACAGATTGCTGGCGACTCTACAGAAGCTTTTATAACTTATGATGATCTTGCAAAATACAGCTCTGGACTGATCGTTCTGTCTGGCGGTGCAAAAGGTTCTGTGGCAAAGCTTTTAAGCGGTGGTAAAGAAGATGCCGCCATGGCAGAAGCAGCATGGTTTTTGCAGCACTTTGGGGATAGATATTACATTGAATTAAGCCGCCAGGGAGATATAAGCCCGCGACTTGAAACAGCTCTAATTAAGATTGCAGTTGATAAGAATATTCCTCTGGTGGCCACCAACGAAGCTTACTTTTTAGATGCATCTGGGTATGAAGCTCATGATGCGTTGCTTTGTATTGCTGGTGGAACCTATGTAGCCACTCAAGATAGGCGGCGGGTTTCGCCTAATCACCGCTTGAAATCTCCTGGGGAGATGTGGGAGCTATTTAAAGATATACCGGAAGCGTTAGAGAACACTGTTCGCATAGCACAGCGCTGTGCCTTTATGGTTTCACCGTTAAAGCCCGTGCTGCCGTCTTTCCCATGTGAGGAGGGGGAAGAGGTGGAGCTGCGCAACCAATCGTTTGCCGGTCTCCAAAAGCGCCTTGAAGCACAGGTTTACACCCCAGATATGTCTGAAGATGACCGAGCAGAGGTCAAGGCTAAATATGAAGCGCGCTTGGAAGAAGAATTAGCGATCATTATAAAAATGGGTTTTCCAGGATACTTCTTGATCGTTGCAGATTTTGTAAAATGGTCGAAAGAGCAGGGGATTCCCGTGGGGCCTGGTCGTGGTTCAGGTGCTGGGTCGTTGGTGGCCTGGTCTCTTACCATCACTGACATTGACCCAATTCGTTTTGGCCTGATTTTTGAGCGTTTTTTGAATCCTGAGCGTGTTTCAATGCCTGACTTTGATATCGACTTTTGTCAGGAACGCCGAGATGAAGTGATAAATTATGTTTGCAAGCGTTACGGTCACGATCATGTAGCACAGATTATCACCTTTGGTAAGCTGCAAGCGCGTGCGGTGCTGCGAGATGTAGGGCGTGTCTTACAAATGTCTTATAATCAGGTTGATGGCATCTGTAAGATGATCCCAAACAACCCTGCAGACCCTGTGACATTGGAAGAAGCACTGGATCAAGATCCAGATCTACGGTTAATGCTGAAGCAAGATGCCGCCGTGGCTAAGCTTTTTGAAATAGGGCAGCAGCTGGAAGGCCTCTATCGTCATGCATCAACGCATGCCGCGGGTGTGGTGATCGGAAATAAACCGTTGGATGAAACGGTGGCATTGTATTATGACCCGCGCTCGCCCTTGCCAGTGACACAGTTCAATATGAAGTTTGTCGAGCTTGCCAGCTTGGTGAAATTTGACTTCCTTGGGTTGCGCACACTTAGTGTGATTCGTAAAGCGATTGAGCTGTTGGCGGATGCAAACATTCAGGTTGATATCAGTACCATTCCTCTGGACGATGAAAAGACGTTTGAGCTGCTGCGTGGCTGTGAAACTGTTGGCGTATTTCAGTTGGAAAGTGGCGGAATGGTTGACGTGCTGCGCCGTCTGAAGCCTACGCGCTTTGAAGAGCTAATTGCCTTGGTGGCCTTGTATCGCCCAGGGCCCATGGATGACATCCCGCGCTATTTGGCTTGTAAGCATGGTGAGGAGGACATTACGTATCTGCACCCAGACCTAGAAGGCATCCTGAAGGAAACGTATGGGGTGATGGTCTATCAAGAGCAGGTCATGCATATCGCCCAGAAGCTGGCAGGTTATAGCTTGGGCGCTGCGGACCTTCTAAGACGCGCCATGGGTAAAAAGATCAAAAGCGAAATGGATAAGCAGCGGGCCTTGTTCGTTGAAGGAGCTGTTGAATATGGTGTGGAAGAAAATATAGCACACCAGATCTTTGACCAGGCTGCAAAGTTCGCTGGCTATGGGTTTAACAAGTCTCACTCGGGTCCTTATGCGCTGATTGCGTATCAAACTGCCTATATGAAAGCTAACCATCCGGTTGAGTTTATGGCAGCTTTGATGACTTTGGATATGGGTAACACGGACAAGCTGAATATATTCCGGCAAGAGCTCGATCGTATGGGCGTTCCCTTGCTACCGCCGGATGTAAATCACTCGCAGGCGAACTTTTCTGTAGATAGAGAAGCAAATGGTATCCGATATGGATTGGCTGCTATTAAGGGTATCGGTGAAGCCGCGATGGATAGCATTGTCTGCGAGCGTCATAATGGTGGATCTTTTAAAGACATCTGGGATTTTGCCGATCGAGTTGATGCTAAGGCTATCAACAAGCGACAGCTGGAAAATCTGATTGTAGCTGGTGCCTTTGATTCTATGAGCGGCAATCGTCGCCAGCTGTTCGAAGCTATTGAGGCCATCTTAAATTTTGCGAACACCGCGACGCGCGAGCGCACCAGTAAGCAAGCGAGCTTGTTCCAGCTTATTGACACTTCAAAAGCCTTGCCGCGGGCTAACTTACCCGATCTTGCTGATTGGCCGCATATGGAACGCATGCAGCGGGAATTTGATGCGTTGGGTTTCTATCTTACGTCTCATCCATTGATGAACTACGGCAAGATCATCCATACGCTTGGAACGATAAAATCCACTGAGATCGAAGATCATTTTGCCAAAGGCAATGAAGTTGCCAAGCTAGCAGGCGTGATTTTGGCTAAGAATGAGCGGATGAGCAAAAACGGTAATAAGTTCGCGTTTCTAACTATATCTGACCTTTCTGGCGTTTTCGAAGTCATTGTCTTCTCTGATCAATTGATGGAATTCCGTGATATGTTAGAGCCCGGCCGCACAGTCTTTCTGACAATGTCGGGCCGCATTGACGAGGGTTCTTTAAGGACGAACTTGATTGGATTGTTAGATCTGGATGAAAAGATCTCTAAGGCTCCACAGGCCATAGAAGTTGAGGTGCGTGATACGGGAGCCGTTGATGAGTTAAAGCAACTGATTGACAAGGCGGGGCGCGGTAAAGGCAGTATCAGCTTGAACATTGGAACTGAATCTCATCAGGTTAAGATCAACTTAGGCAAGCGTTTTGCAATAACTCAAGAGCTACGCGACACCATTCACCATCATAAAGAAATGGACTTTCGGCTAGTGTAGCTGGGGGTAGCCATCACTATAGCCGCATTGGGCCTAAATCATACACATTGAGAATATGAGGTATTTTTTACGCTATTTTTATTTTGAAACGTCTGTAAATTTTAATTGTCAATTTATTTTCAATCAATATAAAGGAGTTTTAAAATGATTAGAAAAACAGTTGTAAAAATAGCATTGGTTTGCAGCGTGGTTGCTGCAGGTAACGTATTCGCATCTCATGATGGTTATGTTGATTCTGCGTTTAAAATGTGCATGCTTCGGATGGCTTCAGATGCAGCAGATACTACTGGGAACAACAGTAATGCGAAAATTGCAAAACCAGAGAAGCAGGCTTTGCCTCTTGAAGAGACATTGGCATCAATTGGATCAATTAAGTCAATGACTTTCTCACCCTTCGATGGTTTGAATGTTCGACACATTAGTGCTGAATCCATCAAAAAGTTATCTGAAATCAAAGCTTTGTCAGAGGTCCGGGGGCTTTGCTGTCGACCAAAAGAATTAAAACTGTTGAGGAGCTTGTCGAATCTTCGTCACTTGCAGTTCTATGTTGACCCAGATATGGATAGATCTTTGTATGTTGACACAAATTCGAATAGGTTTTTAATAGACCTATCTGAACTTTTTACCCAGGATAATTTACCAAAACTAGTATCATTGCAAATCAATTTTTTGCCAATACAAGTGATGTCTATGATGGGGGCTGCAGGCCTTGATCCGATGCCGCCATTGGGACTAGTTACATGCGGACACATGCCCGTCAAAAATTTTGAGAGCCTTTTGAATCTTAAATCTCTGAAGTCTCTAAAACTTGATGGTTGCAAGATTCATGACGCAGAAGAATATGTGGAATTTCTGAAAAAAGTACCTCTTGGACTGAAAATTTCACTTTCTGTAGGAAAATAATATCTAACAAAATACTGTTATAAAAATTCACCACCCTGCAATCGTCGGGGTGGTGTTTTTTTGTTTGGTGACTAAGCTCGAGTATTTTCCTGATACAATATGTATAGTATTTTCACTTTAAAATCATTACGATCGTCATCCAGAGCAAACTGGGCGCAGCCCAGTGTAGCGTATGGATCCAAGCAATAAGATCATTGGCGAAGCCAATGGCATTATCAGCTTGAACATTGGAACTGAATCTCATCAGGTTAAGATCAACTTAGGCAAGCGTTTTGCAATAACTCAAGAGCTACGCGACACCATTCACCATCATAAAGAAATGGACTTTCGGCTAGTGTAAAAGGAGTTGCTTGCCAAAGCCCATAAAACACATGTGAATTTGAAATATTCAAAAAACATCTGGCATATTCCTGTCTGTAATAAAGTTCATCTTTATTGCAAGCATAATATTCAACATAATATAGATAGGGATATGCATGTCTACAGTTAAAGAAAACATTGAAAATCTACAAAAAGCGTTTACTGAGTACAAGTCAACTCAGGAAGCTAAGGGAGATGTGTTGGTAGAAGCAAAGCTTGCCAACATTTCAGACGAGATGGATAAAATTGAAGGCCGTCTTGAGAAAATGCACGCTGCGATGAATCGCCCAAGCCTAAGTGTTAAATCCGAAGCACCTTATAAGGACGATACACATCAAGGGTTTATGCAGTACATTAAAAAAGGTGATGAATCTGCTTTGCAAGATATTGAAACCAAGTCTTTAAGTGCGGGGTCTGATCCTGATGGAGGCTTTTTGGTCTCTGATCAGCTGTCAAATTCAATCAATACAACTATCGGCGATCATTCTGCCATGCGTAAGCTAGCAAATGTCGTTAAGATCTCAACTGATGCGGTTGAACTGCTTGTCAGCAAAAAAGGGGCCGAAGCCGGTTGGGTGACGGAAACTGGTGAACGTGGGGATACTGCAACGCCAAAACTGGTAAAAGTTCGCATTCCAGTACACGAGATTTTTGCTAAGCCAAAAGCAACACAAAAGCTATTAGATGATAGCAAAGTTGATGTAGATTCTTGGTTAACAAGAGAAATATCTGAAAAGCTTGCACAGATGGAGAACCAGTCATTTATCAATGGTGATGGTGAGGGCAAGCCCAAAGGTATCTTGGCGCACGCGCTTAAGTATGATGGTTTTGAGTGGGGTAAAATTCAGGCTCTAAAGACCGGTAAAAAGGGTGAGTTCCATGAAAATGGTGGTGATAAGCTTATTGATCTTGTGAATCTGCTGAAAGCTGCACACCTGGGCAATGCATCATGGTTGATGCCTCGTTCCGCATTGGCATGTGTTCGTAAACTGAAAGATTCGACAGGACAGTATCTGTGGCAGCCAAGCCTGGATCAAAAGAATCACTCTACGCTATTGGGCTTTCCAATTGTCATCAGTGATGACATGCCGGGCGTTGTTAGAGGTGTTAAGTCTAACTCAATCGCTTTTGGTAACTTCAAAGCAGGGTATACAATTGTCGATCGTAACAATACCCGCGTTCTGCGCGATCCATTCAGCTCGAAGCCTTATATCGAATTCTATACAACACGCCGCATCGGTGGTGATGTTGTGGATTTTGATGCAATCAAGGTTCTAAGTTTTTCTGACTAATTCCCTGGCTGGCGGGCTTAGCGGTTCGCCAGCTATATACTTATAAGAGACAATCAAATGAAAATAACATGTTTAACAGCACCAACTCACGAGCCTGTCTCGCTTGAGGAGGTGAAAGGCTATTTACGTGTGGATGGCTCGGCAGATGATGCCATGCTTGAGACAATGATCGGATCTGCAAGAGAAGTGGTAGAGGCATATGTCGGATGTATATTGCTGAAGCAGACTTGGCGTCTCCGCGTTCTGGGTGAAGAATTGCGCCCTCATACCAGTGGGGGATGGCGCGTGGATATTCCATTACATCCTTTTCGTAGATTGAAGGCTACACCAGCAATTATATTTGCCCAACAAGAAGTGCGTGCAGAAAATCATAAGGTTATAGAACGCGGTGGTGTGACCAGCTTGATTCTACTGCGATCGATTCCCGATGAAGCAACATTGAAGTTTGATGTGGAGATAGGTTTGGCAGAACATGCTCGCAACATTCCCAACATCTATAAACAAGCAATACAGATGCTGGTTGCGGAAATGTATGATAACCGGAACGTGCAATCTTATCACGTAGGATCAGCCGCTATCTTGAATGAATCGATACAAACTATGCTGCATCCATATCGCACTATGCGATTGGCGTAAGGAGGTCATGATGAAGCTATCAGCTGATGACCTTCGCCACAGAATTACACTTCAACGACCGGCAAAGGTTCCCGATCAATTGGGTGGCTATCGTACAAGCTGGTCAAATGAGGGAAGCCTGTGGGCAAATATACAGCCCGTGTCATCCATTGTTGAGAACGTAAATTCTATTATGAAAGGTGGTTCGAAAGCCTGTATGCCAAGGTATCGCCTGTCTATACGTTACAATGCCGATTTGACAGGGGCAAAGCGTGTGATTTGGGAAGGGCGCAAGTACTGTTTGGTATCTGCGCCAGTTCATGATGGCAAGAAAGCCTGGACAGTTGCCATTATCAGCCCAATGGGAGAAGCATAATGCAGGACTATGGCCTATATAAAACCATCAAGAGAGTTGTGCAACAAGATGAAACGCTGCGCTCGCGCATTACAGCTGTTGTCACCCATGCAAGTGATGAGACTGTTTGCCCGTATGTTGTATACGAGTTGCAGGATCATCAGTCAGACTGTGCTCTGGCTCCGCAGGACGTACGAGTCGACTTTTCATTAAAAATTCACAGCAGGTACGCTGGCAGCATGGAAGTATGCGGCATTATGAATCAATTACGCCAGATCATGGAAAGCAAGCCTCATCAAATTGCAGGTAGGCGAGGAGATGTCGTGTTTAAAGTCTCTAAGCTACAAGTTGCGCCACTAGAGGACAAAATAACACGAATAGGGCACATCCAAGTTCAAGCGCGCATTAAACCACAACAGGAGAGGTAATATGAAAAAGAATAGTAAAATATCTATGGATATTCATGAAGATTCTGTCGACTCATTGATCGAGCAGTTCTTTATGCACTTATCTGATTCGGCGCTAGAGATACACAGTATGTTGCCGCGATGGGTACAGTAAGATGATCAAAGAGACAGAACTGAAAATCTCAGGGGTTGGCTTCCCATCTTGGTCCGCTAGAGGGTGTCAGCAAACCTTGACGCCTATAAGACCAGATGTGTTGCATCGGACAGTGAACGGTGATCTGCACTATGTTGGGAAACCCTCTTATCATAAGTACACATCGGTCGTTACCTGTGAAGATAAGGTCGCACCGGCGATGAATGCTGCCTGGAGAGGAAGCAAGCTGACGATTTCATGCTTGCCATTTCTATGGCAGCAGGCATCTGGGCGTTCGGCGGAATTATCAAGATTGCCGGTGGCAGAGTCTATCGTTGTGATTGATGGTGCCGGGCAGATTGTACAGGATTGTGAAATTAGGGGGACAACGGTAACTTTGCCACGTCAAATTGCTGACGGGTATGTAAAATATCGCCCCATTCTGCAGATGCTTCTGACTGATTTTCAGGTGCATCAAGATGAATGGGGCAAGAAGCTTGGCTGGAAACTATCCCTTGAGGAAGTTTAAGCAGCCTGCTGTATGTTTTCGTCGGGCGTGTTCTTATCTTTAGATTGCTGTTGTCTGGTTTCATAGACCGCAATTGTAAAGGCAGCAGGGACAATGACAGCAGCACCAATGACTGTCATGATTGTTGGGATCTCTCCAAACAGAGCGTACCCAAATCCTGCAGCGAAGAACAGCTCGACATAGCGGAAAGGTTGGAGAGCTGAAATGTCCGTGGCGGCAAAGGCTTTCAGCAGGCAGAACAGAATCAAGTTTGCGCCGGCACCCAGGCATACCAACCAGAATATTTCATTGTATGTTGGTGTTTGCCATGCCATCCACGCAGGATAAAAGCCAATAATCGTGGTGCCTAGAGCAAAATAAAACAGCATGGTTAGTGGGTTTTCATTAACCACCATGATTTTGTTCAGGATATCGCTGGCTGCAAATAAGATTGCTGCAAGAATCAGCCACATTGCGCCAATATTGAGCTCGCCACCGGTGATGCTGAAGGGGGTGCCAGGGGTTTGCAGGGTAATAACGATACCAGCAAATCCAACAAGTGTAGCTAGAGTTCTCTGCCATCCAACCTTTTCGCGCAGCACAAATAAGGCCATGGGAAGAACGAAAAATGGGACAGTTTGTGCAAGGGTACTGACCAAAGACAGAGGCGTTAAAACAACACCGGCACACCAGCATGAAATAGCGCCAAATCCCAGGATTGCGCGGATGCTGTGGAAGACAGGCTTGTTAGTCTTAAAGCTGCTGATACCTTGGTACAGCATGAAAGGCAGTAGGGTAATTAATGAGAAAAAGAAGCGGAAGAAGGCGACTTGGAAAAAGTCTAGCCTATCGCCAGCAAAGCGAATACAGACATCGTTGACGCTGCTGATGAGGCAAACCATGATCGCCCAGAAGACACCCTGAAGGTAGCCTTTGCTATTAAACCAGGATAAAGCAGAAGTTGACTGCATATAAGTTCTCATAAAAAACGGACTATTTCGAAAATAAGCGCTTGAAGAGAAATTGCAAGCAAAATCATTAGGAGGCACAAATGACATTCCATTTTGCGTGGGTGCAAAAGGGGGAAAAATATAACCCCAAAGTTCATAACCGGGAAGATGAAGCCGTCTTTTCCTTGGCAATTCGCCAGAGAGAAGCTGGGTTCGCCGTGGCAAGAGTATTGATCAAGCGCCGAACAGAGGCCTTTTTCCCAAAGCCAGCCCAACAGTATTGCTATATTTCTCGCAATAACCAGCTTTTGTTCAAAGGAAGGCTAATTGCCTTGCCATCCCGGATTTCTGGCGAGTTAATTGGGCTTGATATAACAGCAGAGCCTGAAGATCAGGTAAAAAAGCTACAGGCTTTGACGGAAACTTTAAAACAGGGTTCCCAGTGGGACCCTTTATATTTATCACCTGATCAGCATAATGATCCAGTTGAGCCTTTAAATGCTCGCTCGAGTCTGTATTGCTGGTCTCGATTTGATGGCTCCGTGAAGATTTCAGATCTGTTTAATGGTTCAAAGCGCATAGATATTGCTCAAAATCATTTTCCAGGGTTCATGAAAGTTGAATCTTTAGACTTGCCGTTAGATGAAGTCACCGTCGATGTCCGGGCAGAATGGTTGCAGGAAGCCTATGGCGAAATAGATGTAGGGCCGTTGATTGAACAAGCATTCCCGCATGGCTATATCAACACTTTAAATGGTAAAGGGTTGCAAACAACTTGGTGGCAAGCAGGGTATCGCCTGCAGCAGGGGCGATATAAAATAAGGCGTAGCAATCTAAACGAGGTCTTTCCCCATCAGCATGCGAAAGCAACGCCGGAATTATGGAGCTCGGCCAGTGAAAAAGTGCGTTATAAACGATATTGGTTTCGGGCTGATATGTCCGTACGGTGGAAGTATCAACAAAAGCGCCGAGAAATAGCCAGCTTTACCTTAAAAAATGATACGCAAATTACCAGCGGCAGGTCTCGGCATTTAAATCTTGCCTTGCAGCGACTGGTGGGACCCAATTATCACTGGCGCACGCGGCATCGGTATACGGCAGGATTTAAAGTTGTACATCAGGGTAGGGTGTATCGCTGCAAGCGCAGCCACACAACAGGCAACGAATTTGAAGTGCAATATTGGACATATTTGTGCCGCCACCATCATGTTTGCGGACAAAGCAGCCGTGCAACGTTTTTCAACACGGATAGAGGAGTTCAGGCCCTGCGGTATGCTTTTGAAGTGGCGCGGGCTCATCTGGCCGCCAGCAGTAGGTCTTTACGCATAAAGTTCACAGCTGAATTTGATAAACTTAAAGATATAACGACTGATCATACGGTGACTATAAAAGATTCACGCCTACCAGGAGGACGTGCCGCAGGCAAGGTGGTGGCTTATGATCTGATAGCCGATGGAAATACTGGAAAGCAATTAGGGCAAGTTACGTTGGCGGTTGCCATTGGCCGTGGTCGGAAAAACTCGAAACCCTTAAAGCCCAAAGCGGTGTTGTTTGAGCAGTCATATGCTCAGGAAGTTCCACTGGCAGAATCCCAGGTCACTCAATCGGGTGTCCATTACGCTTGCTGGCATCGACAGCTTCCACGCCAGGGCCATCATAATCCTTCAAGCTTTAATTCAACCGAGCTAGTTGAAAGTGTAGTAGTGGAAAACCCGGCCAGCGCGCAAATCGAGTATCTCGAGCAAAATCAATACCCTGTGCGTCAAGGATTGCAGCAAGTGCTGCAAGAAAAACCTACGCGTGTTCAGGTGAGGATGAAGGATCTTACGTCCGAAGATGTCTTAGAGCACCGCATTGAAATCAAGATGAAAGACCCTTGGAGCCCTCCAAAGCAGATTGATTTGGCTGGAAAATAGAGCATTTTTACATTACAGGAGAATATCATGATCTGGGAAAAATTCATTCGTAGACGCCAGGCAATGCCTTTGCCAGATGGCCACCGAGAACAGGACACAGCCTCGCGCTGGCAGACGCCGACACTTGCTTTGGATTGCAATGCAACTGAACAGCAGGAGCAAGTGTTAAGTTGGCCTGCGGAAATTACACTGCGTGCCCAGTGGAGGCCCATTCTGATGCAAAATTATCAGCAGGTGTATGCACAACTTGAGGAACCTGGAAGAGCCTTTGAAGCCTGCAGGTTTTATCCGCAAGCCCCGATTGCAGCTATCGAAGTGACCATAGACCAGCAGCCAAAAACGGATTATACAATTGCTGAAGATTGGTCCTATACCAAACAATTTTGCACGCAATCACAGGCACTACTGAGGCTTCATCGCAGGCGTATTGCCGAGCAAAAATTTTTTGTAACGCCGCCTTTGAAGCCAAGCATGGCGGGTGAGTCGCGCTTCTTTTTGCTTGGTCATGGAGGTAGTGCACCTGAAGGCTGTGCAATCAACAAGATTGAACCCGTTTTCGCAAATATCAGCAATACAGGGTCTAAAACCAAGGTGGAGTTCAAGACTCTCGAGGTGCTGCGCCGTAATAATGTGGCACCGCCACTGGGGGGAGTTTTCGGCAATTCTCGATTGCTATATCCAGATACGTTGCGGGATCAACACATGCAGACACTAGCCGAAGATATTATTGCAGGCGCTGTTGACCTGACGCTTAGCGATGATGGGGTGCAACAGGTCTATTGCTCTGCTGGCTATGACAACGAAGTTCCCAGCATGCGGCAGTTCGACATTACATTCATACCTAAAAAGGAGGACAGATAAATGACAATTACATATCGAGGTCAGAAGGGGGCTCCCCTGACGATCGAAGAAATGGATGCAAATTTTCGCGAGCTAGAGGAAGCTATTGAGAAATTGCGCAAGGCCCCTGTGCAGGCAGAAAGCATTCAGGATGTGCGTGTTGATGAGGATCAGCTGACTTTCATCGGAAGTCAAGGAACGCAGTATCCAGCTGTTACCATGCCAACGGTGCCATTCAAGGCCCGCGGAAGGTGGCAGGCAACACAATCTTATATAAAACACGATGTAGTGATGCATGAAACCAGCTTGTTTGCTTGCACAAAAGCCCATACAGCCAGCGAAAATTTTACGCGAGATTCTAAAATGTGGCAGGTTTTGCTGCAAGCACCAGCGCCAGAAGCAGGGAAGCTGGCTGTTCTGACAACAAAGACGCTGCCAAAGAAAGCAATACTTGGGCAGATTGTCCTTGTTACGGATGATCCTGCTGGCGGTACATGTCTTGTCTACTTCGATAGCAAAGTCTGGCGCCGGGTGCACAACCAGAAACCAATTCAACAGGAAGGTAAATAAAATGATGAAAGTATCACGTTCTACAGCTAGTTCGAATGAACTGTGCCGTATTTTAGGGCAGTTGGAAAGCCACATTGTGACTTTGAATAATAGCATTGTCGACCTAAAGAAAAGCTTAGATAAAGTTCAGCGCCGCGTTGGAACTTTAGAAAATAAGCATTCGTATCTGAAAGGTGGAATGGGTGCCGTTTGGGCATTCTTTACCATGATCGGAGGCCTGTTGACATCTGGGCTTCATTGGGTATTTGGGAGATAACAGATGGTTACCATATTAGGCTCTCTCATTGGATTTCTGGGAAGTGCTTTCCCAGAAATTCTGAAAGTATTTAAAGATAAGTCAGACCGCAGGCATGAGCTGGAGATCCTCGATCGTCAAATGGATTTCATGAAGGCTCAGGGGCAAGTGCGCTTGCAGGAAATCCAGAGTCAAACAGATGCGCGTGAAATCAGCGGTTTATATCGTTATGCCAGGACATCAAAAAACAAATGGGTTGATGCTTTGGCGGGCAGCGTAAGGCCTGTCATCACGTATGCTTTCTTTTGCTTGTATGCTTGTGTAAAACTGGCGCAGTGGCATTTGGTGTCCCTAAGCGGTGATTGGGCGCAGGCCTTAATTCAAATTTGGCATATTGAAGATCAAGCCTTGTTTGCTACCGTAATTTCATTCTGGTTTGGTCAAAGAATGCTGGCAAAAGCCCGCTTGCCCTGGATGAACAGAT
This sequence comes from Alphaproteobacteria bacterium, assembly GCA_049608925.1. Taxonomy (GTDB): domain Bacteria; phylum Pseudomonadota; class Alphaproteobacteria; order JAGOMX01; family JAGOMX01; genus JBMYXZ01. The sequence goes on from JBMYXZ010000014.1 coordinate 18,908, forward strand.
GATGCGCATTTCCAAAAATGGCCTTAAGCTGATCAAGCACTTTGAAGGGTACTTTCCCAAGGCCTATCGATGCCCAGCAGGCTTGCGGACCATTGGGTATGGTCATCTAATAAAAAAAGGGGAAAAATTCCCCGACAGGCTTACCCACAATCAAGCTGAACAGTTGTTGCTGAATGATGTGAAAGATGCGGAAAGTGCCGTGCACCGGATGATAACGGTCCCGTTAAAGCAGTGTCAATACGATGCACTGGTCAGCTTTACTTTTAATCTGGGGGCAGGGGCTCTGCAACGATCGACCCTGCGCCGTAAAATAAATCGCCACGAACATGAAGATGTTCCAAAAGAGCTGATGAAATGGGTGCGTGCAGGTGGACGCATACTAGGTGGCTTGGTTAAAAGACGCAGAGCCGAGGTGGCGCTGTACAGTGGAGCGTGAGGTGTGGGTGATGGGGGGATTATGCTGTTTTAGGATTTTGTCTGTCCATCACCCAATGCTCCGACGCTCCGTGACTTGACCCATAACTGTCCGGAATAAATTGGGGTGGTGAGCTGAAAGCATATAACCACCAGGGGGCTCAGGATAATATTAGTATGCATGATTGCTTTTGAAGGAACTGAGGCCAGAACTCTATTACTCTC
>JBMYXZ010000015.1:0-19216 GCA_049608925.1 Alphaproteobacteria bacterium
AAATGATGCCGGCACAAAGCAAAAACAGCTTATTGAAGCATTAGAGATTTTGCCTAGGGTGTTTCACAAAATTCCAGAGCTGTATAATCGACAAACATGAACCTTGTTATAACAGTCAAATACTGTTAAAAATCCGATTATATATATTGATATGGTAGTTTTTTAAAGAAGGGGTATTTAATGAAGGATTTATTTAAATTATTGACGCTTATACTTATCAGCGGAAACACGGCTGTTGCAAGTGAACCGCCGGAATTAAATGAAATATACAAGAACTTTTTCTTGGTTCATGCTTTTCCAGTGAATCCCCTTGACAGCAAACTGGTTATGACAGCAGGTGGCTGTGTCCCCCAGACTTATGTGCTTCCTTCCCAACTGAAGACAACGACAATTTATGCTAAACATGAATGTAGCTCACGGCCATGCTTATATTTCAGCGTAAATGGCATGATTTCAGACCAACCTGAAATCAATATGAGCATACGGAAATATGCAGTTATTCTCCCCTTCACAGAGCTTTTAGCTAAGAGAGTTAATAGTTTTTCTCCAACAGATACAGCCATTTTTGGTGATATCGATCTAAAAAAACATAAAGGGGCTGTGCTATTGGCACCATCTACTGTTGATGCCACAGGAATTAACTCAGAATTGTGCACAATCCAGACATATGAAGGCCGCCTTAGTGAGGCAGTAAATAACTATATACAGGAAAAAACCGAATGGAGTCTCGTATATAAAGATGCCCCAAAAGGTATTGAATGTGCATTCTTTGACCAAGCCTTATTAAATCACGGTAATATTAACACGATGGGTTATTGGGAAAATCTTCTTAATGCTTTTCCGCACATGAGTTTTGGCATTGAGTCAGGGCCCATGAAAAATGTCGTGGCATATCAGATACGTATGCTTAACAAATACTGCAACCAGTTTCATTGGTTTTATGGGCTTGGAGCATATAAGGCACAAGACAAAAAGTCTCGCATGGATGCAACAAAGAATCTGGAAATAAGACAGTGGGCTCTTGAGCCGCTTGTGCACTTGATGGAGACGACCTATCAATTTGTTCAAAAATCATTGAGTAGTGATCAAGCCGTTGGGTATCCAAAGAGCAAAATTGCTGAAGTCGAAAAAGCAATTTTAAACCTTAAGAATTACAGCCAAACGACTAAAAAGAAAAACCGTCTGTTCAGCTTTACAGCCGCACTAGAGTGGCTTGTATATGCTGATGACAAGCCACTCAAAGCAATGCTAACCCACAAAAGCTTACGTCAACACGCAGATATCTTACAAGCTGCCGTCTATGTCAGGCGTATCGCAAGAAGCATCGCACTAGGCCAGAAATGCAAAGATGAAGATGTAAAAAATCTTGAAAAAGCGGTAAAAACATTATCAGGAAAGTACGCACAAGCTGCCTCGCTGGACTACGGCTTAGCATGGCTAATGAATACAAGTTATGCGTCCATGCTTGTTTTGCCGGAAGAGGAAAGGTTTACAACGAGCCTAAGAAATATAATTCTGCTAAAGCTGCAGCCATTATTCAAAAACTTTAGCAATTTTTATGTTACAGCCGAGAATGGCCAGCGTTTTGCACTGGCCCTTTCAAAATTTGATCAAAGATTCGGTATCAATAAAAGTTATTGGAAGAAGGCTAAAAAAGGAAAGATCCCCACTCTTAGCCTTGAGAAAGGCAGAACATCAGAAAATATGTTCATGTAAGCATATTCAGATACCTCTCCCCCCACACTTTGACGGCTCCTGGCTTTATGCCCGGAGCCCACCAGGTGAACTCTTGATGCTACCTTCTGTAATTTTTCAAAAGTGAAAAAATAGAAAATAAAGCCAACACTCTCAACAGTTTACGCCACTTGTAATTTTGGCAGCTCCAGCTGAGGCGTGCTGGCTAATGACAATGGTATTTGGCATGTGACTTCAGTGCCTGCGTAGGGCTTGGAATATATGTCCACCTTACCACCGTGCAGCTCTATCAAACTTTTCACCAAGGACAGCCCCAGACCTGCGCCGCTGTATCGACTATTAGCCAGATCAGTGCGTTCAAACTTGTCAAAGATTCGATCTTGGTCCTTTTTTGAAATACCAAAACCGGTATCCTTGACCGTAAGATACAAGTATTGAGAATCTTTTTTAGCAGACAAGGTGATTTTACCCCCTGGTTGGGTATATTTAATCGAGTTATTTAGCAGGTTAAAGATCGCTTGCTTCAATCGTCTTTCATCAGCTACCACATTTTTGATGCGTTGAGCGCAGTTGATCACTAATTCGATCTTCTGGTCTTCAATCCGTTTCGACAGCAATGCGGACGTGTTCTTCAACAACGACTTGATCTCAACGGGCTGCAGATTCAGGCTCATCTGCCCAGCTTCAATCGTGGCCAAATCGATGATGTCATTTACAAGACCCAGCAATTGCTTAGAAGAATCGTGAATACCTTTACAATAGGCTGCTTGCTCTTGGTTTAGCGAGCCAAAATATTCGTCTGTCAGAATTTCCGAGAAGCCCAAGATCGTGTTCAACGGTGCTTTCAGCTCGAAAGAAACATTGGCCAGGAATTCAGACTTCACCTTATCCGTTGTCTCCAGTGCATCATTGCGGTCTCTTAAGGCTTGCTCAACACGATAGCTGTCGGTGACATCTGTGTAGCTTAACAAGTGTCCGCCATCCGGTAGGGGTACATATGAAAATTCAAGAACAGTCTTGTCCTTGCGGTTCAAACGCCCGGTTTTGGGCACGCGATCAGTGATATGGTCAATGATCTTTTGCTTATAGGCAGGCCAGTCATCGCCATAATCCAGGTATTCACACAGGTCATCCAGTGAATCACCGATATGCTTCCCTGGCGCAATACTTTCCATTTCAATGTTCCACAACCGTGCAAAAGCCGGGTTAGACAATCGGATGCGGTTATCACTGGCATAAACGACAACGCCCTCGTGCAGATGGTCCAACGTTTCTTTCTGAACAGCCAATTGTGTGTTGGTTTGACGCTCAAGGACCAGATTCTCTGTCACATCCTCAAAGCTTAGGATCATCCCGCCCAAAGGATGTGGCGCCGCCACCAAACGGATCGTGCGTTCATCCGGCATATGCATCAGCTCTTGGATCGGGCTGATCAGAGTCGTGAACAGTTGTGACCAGCGCTTTTTAAAGGCTGGGAAGTCGGCCGTTTCAGCCAGCATACGATTACGATGCTTTTCATCCAGGATCTCCATCATGGTCGGATTGCTGTGCAACCAAGCGTCGTCGAACTGGAACATACGCGCGTAAGCTGAGTTGAAGAAATTCAAACGCTTGTCTGGCCCATAAATTGCAACCGCGGTGGCAATCTGCTCGAAGGCTTCGCGGTGGGCAGATATGTGTCGATCCAGCGTGCGTTGAGCCTGTTCAATCTCGGTTAGGTCCTGTGCATATCCAACGCTGCCGCCTGCTTTGTCCATCGGCTTTTCAACATAGCGCAACAGTCGCCTAGCCCCGCCAATAATCCCATGTTGCGTGATGGAACGCGTTTCATCGTTATTGTCCGCAATAAACGTTCGAGACCAGGGGCGCATATTTTGCTCGACAATCACTTCAGGAGATTTACCAATGATATCAGCAAACATTGGGTTGCAATAAGACATTCTGCCATCAATATCGCTGTACCATACGGGTGTAGGGATATGGTCTAGAATGCGGCGATAGACACTATCTGTCACCAGACTTGCAGCTTCAGAGCTAGGAATCTCGCGCAGCCATATAAACCGAGGCCCCGATCCAGTATGGGGTAGATTCACCACAGTACAACGGCGACTCTTTTGCGTATTTATGGCGGAAAACTCGAAATATTCATTTGATTTTAGCGCCTCTAGAAAGTTCTTTCTAACGTGTTCTTCTTGATCAAAAAGGTCTAAAAAATCTTTCATGGAAATAGTGTGCGCCTCACCCACTCCAATAATGTCGGTGGCATCTTCATGCCAAAGTGTAATTTCAAAATCCTTATCGATCATCATCCATTTAAAGGGTGTGGAATCAATAACTGAGACCGCTTGATTTAACAGATAACCCTGGGCTTCCAGCTCACCTTTTAAGGTTGCAATAAACTGATTCTTTTTCCATATGAAGAAAAATACCGACGCCAGAAATATCACAAAGATCATGAAGATCAACGAGTATGTGAAAAATTTGTCGTAGATACCAAACTGCATGGACGATGCAAGCTCTTGCACAACTGGATCAAAAATTTTTATAGACATGGCCCCTGCGCCTGCATTTTTCTTTTACTCTAGAGAAATTCAGGATGATTATGAAGTGATTTTTACTTCTACGATCTCTCCTGGCTTCAAGTCTTTTAACTGATAAGGCCCATAAGACAAGCGTATAAGCTTAACAACCTTTGCCTCCAAGTGGCTAATAATATTACGAATCTCGCGATTTTTACCTTCGACTAAAGTGATTTGGATCCAAGCCCCTCGCTTTTTTGCCTTAACATTAGAGTAGGTAACCCCATCAATCGTTACCTTTGGATACAGTGCATCCAATTGTGCTTGGGAGATATCGCCCTTTATCTTAACACGATACACACGCTCGATACCTGAAGAGGGATGCTCGAGCTTGCGCGCAAGATCTCCGTCGTTGGTAAGCAGCAAAAGCCCTTCCGAGTATTGATCAAGGCGTCCCACAGACATAATATGATCTGGTAAATCCTTAGGTAAGGTATCAAATACTGTAGGCCTACCTTCAGGATCATGATGCGTAGTTACCAATCCACTGGGCTTGTAATGCATCCATAATTTGGTAGCCTCGGCCGCTGGCAAGGGGTTCCCATTAACAGTGATGCTGTCTGTGCTTGAGACATTCAACGCAGGCGAGGTAATTGCGGCACCATTTACGGTCACGCGACCCTGCTCAATCAGGCGTTCTGCTTGCCGGCGTGAACACACCCCGGCTCTGGCGATAACTTTTGCAATCCGTTCCATGGCTTGTTTATAGGAAATTATCGCCATAATGGCAATAGTTAACAAAGTATTAATAAATGGTTAACACAATATTATCAATTAGTTAATCAATATTTGCCGTTGACAGTTGATGAAATCAGGCATACCATTTTTTAATAGTATAACCAGACTAAATTCATAATAATGTCTAGATACCTTTGGGAGGTTTCATCATGAAAAAATTTTTACTATCATTGCCTATTTTAGGCCTAATATTCGCAACAGGAGCTGTTGCGTCTGAGGAAGCGAAGACTCTTGAGCCAATTGAGATACAAGCTGAAAGTATAAAGTTATTCAAAACCTTGGCTGCTATACCTAATGAGCTGAAAGAAGTGCATGGGCATAAAGTAAATTATGCAGACTTTGGCAAAGAAGCAGAGCAAAGAGAGCTATTTAAGCAAAAAGCGCTAAAAATTAAAGGTTCAGACTGGTGGGAAGCTTGGCATGCTGGTGGCGCGGATCTGGTTAAACAGTTCATCACAGAGCGTTGGTTTGTATCAAGCAACCGAGGAACCGCCGTCGATTTGGCGGATTACTTCCTGCGCATGGATGTTGAGGAACTTAAAGGTGCAATCGCGGCTCAAAAAGCTGAGAACTGGCGCATTACCCAAGCAGCCTATGTAGGGTTTAACCGTCGTTGTGACGACATGAAAGCTGGCGTTGCTGAATTCTGTAGTGGCTTTAAGGGTGGCCTGAAAGTTAAAGCCCCTGACGACAGCGTCTTTGACAGCCTGAAAAGTAAAACAAAGGTCGAAAAAGGAGTTGACCTCTGGAAAGCAATGGAAGCGTTGGCAAAGCTTGAAGATGGTATTGGTGCGGTTGAGGCAGTTCTTGAGCCTACCAAAAATCTTATCCGTGAGTCTGCTAAAGTGCAGAAAGAAGGCGAACTGGATTTCGCTGCGCTTATGGAAAAAAACCATGAAGAAGAGATGGAAAAAGTTGCTGCTAAAATCAGGGAGCAACAAGAAAAAGAGGAAGCTAAGGCACAGATTGTCGCAAAAGAAAATGACTGGTTTGCGCTAGATGATGAAGAAGAGAAAGAAGGCCTAAAAGGTAAAGAAGAGGACGGTGCTGCTCCAGTCGATAACGATGAAGGCAACGACAACTCTAAAAGTAAAGAAGAGGACGTTGCTGTTCCAGTCGATGACGGTGAAGGCAACGACAACTCATAATTCTTCCTTATAAATCCACACTAACAAAAACCCCTGAGAAAACACTCTCAGGGGTTTTTTGTTGCTTGGTTTGCTGTATTTGCTTTTTTGCCAAGAAGTCCTTATATATATTATAGGATATATATCTTTATTGGAGGTCCTTAAATGGCAAAAGATTATTCAAACCAACAATCCGTAAACCGCACGTCTCAGGCTACAAAAGCCGACGTTGATGCTGGCCTACGCGCATACATGCTGGGCATATACAATTATATGACGTTAGGCCTTGGTATCACAGGCTTGACCGCCTTTGGTGTATCTCAATCCCCTGAGCTACTTAACCTTATTTACACAACACCTCTGCAGTGGGTTGTCATGTTGGCACCATTGGCATTTGTGTTTTTCTTTGCTTCACGCTTGCACACAATGCAAACATCCACCGCACAGGCGCTATTCTGGGTGTTTTCGGTATTAATGGGTGTATCGCTATCATACATCTTTATAGCCTACACAGGCGCCAGCATCACGCGTGTGTTCTTTATTACTGCTGGAACCTTTGCGGCCACTAGCCTATATGGGTACACCACCAGCCGCGATCTGACATCTTTTGGTTCTTTCCTGTTTATGGGGTTGATAGGCATTGTCATCGCCAGCGTGGTAAACATCTTCCTTGCTAGCTCGGCGCTGGAATTTGCGATCTCTGTGATTGGCGTATTAGTGTTTACCGGTCTTACGGCCTATGACACACAACGCATTAAGCATACGTATCACATGCTAGGTGGCAACAAAGAAGCTGCTGCTAAGTTTGCGATTTCTGGCGCGCTTAGCTTATACCTTGATTTTATCAACCTATTCTTAATGTTGCTGCGCCTATTCGGTGATCGCAGGTAATGGATATCATTGAGATCTTCGGCTTAGTAGCGGGTTTCTGCACGACCTCGGCCCTGTTCCCCCAGGCCTTGAAAGTGTGGAAGACGCGCTCGGCCGAAGATCTTTCCCTAGGAATGTACTCCTTATTTTGTGCTGGTCTTATCTTTTGGATCGTATACGGCACAATGATTTCTTCGCTACCCGTTATTCTGGCTAATGTCGTGTCTTTTGTGTTTGCCGCCTGGACCCTGGCGATGAAGCTGAAGTTTGATCGTGGTTAGCATATAGAGTTATGAAAAAAGCCTCCGGCCAACACCGGAGGCTTTTTTATTGCACCAGAAAGCTTAACTGCCTTACATAGCCTTCATGGTTTTGCGATTTTCATGTTGCATCTCTGACCTTTCAATCAAGCGGCGCTCGATTTTAGCACCAGGCATTGCGGTTGATAGGCAAACAACCAAGCCCTTGCCATCATTCATTTTCTCGTCAACATGAGCAAAAACCCTGAAACCCTGAGGCGTACGAGACTTCAAAATGACATCATCAGCAGACTGACCTGTTGCGATTTGACCAACATTTTCATGCAGCAGGATTGTGTCCCCACCACTTAGGCCTGAACCACTAACCATTTTAAATTTCCACTGTCCACCAGTCCATTCCATCACACCCATATACTCGTTCAAGTAACTAGGAGCCTGGCCAACTTGGCCGCGGCGACACACACCTGGATAGATACGCGTTAGTTTATGTTGTGCATGATCAGCATATGTGCCTTCATGCTTTGTATCCGTTGTGAACTGCTCAGATCCTGTTGTTGTCCCATGTGCTGCTTCGCCATCAGTATGTGCCAATGCAAAAGGGCTTACCATCAATGACAACCCAATAGTTAAAAGTGTTTTCTTAAACATGAATATTCTCCCTGTATTTATACGACTATAATTTTATCAGACATATAGGAAAAAGAACAGCCTGCAGTATTTATCGTGCAGTTGTGAATAAGAATATCTTGATAATTTCGGCAATATTAGGCAGAATTGGGCCAGGAATTAGGAGATATTTAGTCGACCATGTCAAATTTTGTAGTAGCCGCACTTTACAAGTTTACAGCCCTTGAGGATGTTGAATCACAACGCCAGCAAGTTCGCCAGATTTGTGAAGAAAATGAGATCAAGGGAACATTAATTTTTGCTGATGAAGGCATTAATGGAACTGTTGCAGGATCTCGAGACGCAATTGATGTGCTGAAAGCCTTTTTAAATGCTGATCGGCGTTACGACGACATGGAATATAAAGAATCTTCAGCTGATGAAATGCCCTTTAAGCGCCTAAAGGTCCATTACAAAAAAGAAATTGTGACCATCGGTGACCAGTCAGTCTCGCCAACTAAAGTCGTGGGAGAATATGTCGATCCCCAAGACTGGAATGCTATCATTTCAGATCCGGATACGATTGTCATCGATACTCGCAATGATTACGAAGTTGAGCTTGGTACATTTTCAGGCGCGGTAAACCCCGAAACAGATGCTTTTCGCGAGTTTCCCGAATATGTGAAGAAAGATCTGGATCCCAAGAAGAACAAAAATGTTGCCATGTTCTGCACCGGCGGTATTCGTTGTGAAAAAGCCTCTTCTTATATGATGGCACAAGGGTTTGAGAAAGTTTATCACCTGAAGGGCGGCATTCTGAAATATCTAGAGACAATTCCAGAAGATGAAAGCATGTGGGAAGGCGATTGTTTTGTCTTTGACGAGCGTGTAGCTGTAAGTCATGGCCTCAGCCAAAGTGAATACAAAACTTGCTATGGTTGTAGGCATCCCATCTCTCCAGAAGACTGCAGGTCGCCTAAATTCGAACGTGGCGTTTCATGCCCACGCTGCTTTGACAAGACGTCTGAGGAAAAGAAAGCAGCCGCGCGCCATCGCCAGCAACAAGTAGACCTTGCTTCCAAGCGTGGCAAAAAACATATTGGCGACGATACACGCCCAAGGAAGCCATGAGACAAAACTCCATCTTATATTCATTCAGAAGATGTCCTTATGCCATGCGTGCGCGTGTGGCGCTGAAGTATAGCGGGCAGAAGATTGAATTACGTGAGATCCTGCTGCGCGACAAACCGGCCCATATGCTGGAGATTTCGCCAAAAGGCACTGTCCCGGTATTATGGCTTACGGATGACACTGTTGTGGATGAAAGCCTGGATGTGATCGACTGGGCATTGTCGCAAAATGATCCTGAAGGCTGGACCACTGGAGATCTCGACCAGACCAATGAGTTGATCATAGAAAACGATACAAAATTTAAGTTTAATCTCGACCGGTATAAATATCCCCATCGTTACGAAGACCAACCTGATCCAATTGATCACCGCAATGCTGCTGAAGAAACGCTGCAAAAGCTTGAAGGGCTGCTTTCAAAAAACCCCTATCTGCTTGGCACCAGCAGGACAAAGGCTGATGTTGCAATCTTTCCTTTTATCAGGCAGTTCTCGATGGTTGATGAAAACTGGTTTGCCAGCACGGCCTACCCAAATTTGAAAAAATGGCTGCAGCAGCACCTAGAGTGGGATCTATACCAAACCGTTATGGAAAAGCGTGATCCTTGGACCCCTGAAGACGCGCCGATTTATCTTTAGGCGATTTCCTCAATAATTTTTTTTGCGCTGCGTAGATCAGCCTTGCCATTTGCCATAATCGGAATGACATCCAACTGCTTAATTAGCTGAACATTTGGCATCCACAAGCTTGGAAGACCTGTGTCTTTCAGCTTTGTCCACAGCTCTTTCGGCTCAATTGAATCGTGCTGATATACCACACCAAGGGCTTCACCTTTTTTATCATGGGGGATAGACACAACGATGGAATAAGCCCCGCCCAGGATTTTATTGATTTCCTCTTCAACTTTGCCATGAGGCACCATCTCGCCACCGATTTTGCTGAAACGAGCCAGGCGATCAACAATGGTGATAAATCCATCTGTATCTATTTTGGCGATGTCTCCCGTGATGTACCAATCTCCCATCATGGATTCTGCGGTTCTATCGGGCTGTTTCAGATACCCCTTCATCACGCCAGCACCCTTGATCAACAGCATGCCTGTCTCCCCGAATGGTAGATCTTCTCGGGTTTCCTGATCGACGATCTTTGCAGCTACTCCTGGTACAGGCAGACCTATGGTCCCTGGCTTGGTGCCGATATTATGGAAACCTGGTTCCACAGAAATATTGGGTATATTGACGGACACCACAGGTGACAGCTCGGTACAGCCATAGCCTTCATAAAGCGGCACACCAAATTTCTCTTCAAACTGTGCTGCTACTGTGGGTTTTAATTTTTCACCCCCCACAATAGGAAAGCGAATTGTTGCAAACTGTTCCTTTGAGCAAACACGTGTGTAGGTTTGCATGAACGTTGGGGTGGCAATCAACAATGTTGGCTTGTGCTGCTCGGCTACCTTACCAATGGTTTTGGCATCGAGAGGGTTGGGATGGTAGACAACGGACAGCCCCCTGGCAAGCGGGAACCACATTGTCACTGTATAGCCAAAGCTATGGAAGAATGGCAGTACGCCCAAGAATCTGTCCCGCTTCGTATAAGGAAAGACCTGTCCTATCCCCGCCAAGTTAGACAGAATATTCCTGTGGGTCAGCTCCACACCCTTTGGATCGCCAGTCGTGCCTGAGGAAAAAATAATTGTCGCTGTCGTATCTGGTTTAATCTTTCTGTCAGCAAGAGAGGCTTGAATCGAGCGCGCTGGATAGAAAATGGCTTTTAAGATGACCATCAACTTTTCAGACGCTGTAATGCCTTTCTTAAAGTCCTCGACAAATACCATGCCCGGCCTTTCCGCCATGCCAGCTTTTTGCAGAAACTTTCTGGACGTCAAAATGGTTTTCACATTTGCCCGTTTGATTGCGGACTCTTGCTGCTCTAACCCTAAGGAAAAATTCAGGTTCACAGACGTGCGACCGGTCAAGGCCAAGGCAACGTTCACCAGGGCTCCGCCAACAGAAGCCGGTAACAATACACCAACGTTTTTCTCGCGTTTACAAATTTGCCGGATTTTCCCTGCCAAGATTATGGACGACACCATAGTCTTGAAGTAATTAAGACTGACGCCCGTGGAATCAAGCAAGCAGGAACGCCAGGGCGTTTTTCTTGCCTGCTTTAAGAATTGCACCCCAAGGGTGCTGTTTACATCTGGGCGGGATGCAATTGCTTCGGCCCCCATTTCAACAATCTTCTGCCTGACCTCATGCCTGCTAGTTCCTGCAGGCAAAAGCTTGCCAAATGTGACTGCGATCCGGCGTGGTTTTAAAGAGGGCCACTTAAAGAAGTACTTCCCGCCTTTAAACGTAAAAATACTGCCCCAGACGTTATCTAGATGTACCGGAAGAATCGGTGTGTCCCGCCCTTCTTGAATACGCTCCATCCCCTTGCGAAAGGGCAGGATATTTCCAGATCGCGTTAATCCCCCTTCTGCAAAGATACACACTAAGTCACCCTTATCAAGACCATCACGCGCTTGCTGTATGGTCTCCATAACTTTGCGCCCTTGCATCACGGGAATAACGCTCATCAATCGGAATAGAGGGTTTAAGAATTTAAACTTGTAGTACGGCCCATACAGCATGAAACGGATGTGCCGCTGCATGGCGCCGCCAACGAAAAATCCATCTGCATGGGACACATGATTCCCCACCAGCAATGCCGCCCCTTTCTTAGGGATATTTTCCGCTGTAACAGGCACGATACGATAAATAGTATGGGTTATGATCCACAAGATAAACCTAACAAATATCCGTGGCTGATAAACAATACCAACCACCGTTACGGCTATTGTTAGCCAACCGAAGATCATGATTATAGTGGCAGCACTGAATCCCATGAAATCATGCATAATGGTCAGCACAGCCGATGCTAAAAAGACACCGCTCATGCTTAAGAAGTTTGTGGTTGCGATGATGCTACCACGCTCTGCGTTTTCAGCACGCTTTTGCAATGTCGCATTCAACGGAATAATATATAGACCTGCAAAGATACCAAGTATGATTAAGCTTTGCCACACGCTGCCATAGTCCGGAACACCAACATACAATGTCAGCGCCCCTATTCCGATGCCGATGGATCCCAGCGGTACAAGACCAAGCTCGATACGGTCTCCCGACAGACGGCCAGCCAGCAGGCTACCAATGGCGATGCCAACAGCTAAAAATGTCTGCAACAAGCCTGTATCAAAGTCATCCAAGGCCAGTGCTTCTTTACCCAGCACCAGTAGAGATAACTGTACAAGTGCGCCCAAGAACCAGAACCAGGTAATCCCAACAACTGTAATGGACAGGCGTTTGTCGCTCTTGATACGTCTCAAGCCCCTGCCAACCTCACGCCAAGGGTTACGCGGGAAGTCACGCTTTTCGCCATTAAACTTGACCTTAGGCACCCACCAAACCGACGCCCAGCCAATGATTGCAACGGCAAATAAGATAACCCCAATCCAGGTCTTGTTGTCCTCGAAATATCCATACATTGCCGCGCCAAAAAAGCCGCCCACAATGATGGCAATGAATGTCAACATTTCGACCATGCCGTTAGCACGCGTCAGATAGCGCTCGTTGAAGATTTCGGGCAGGATGCCGTACTTTGCTGGGCTGAAAAAAGTCGATTGCGTTGCCATAAGAAATAAGACAAAGGCAGCTAGCCAAAACATGTCCATTGGCAGCACAATTAAGGCCAATCCCATGGCAAAAATTTCAATGGTTTTGGTGGCTATCAGCACATATCGCTTGTTATTTGTGTCGGAAAAATAACCTGCAAGACCTGAAAATATCAAATACGGTGCTATGAATATTGCACCAACTGCTGAGACACTCCAAGCAGAAAGACCGCCATCGGTCCCGCGCATAGCTTCATTGACGGCCATCAAGGACAACACCATCTTAAACATGTTGTCATTCATTGCACCCAGGAATTCAGTCCACAAATACGCAATAAATCCGCGCTTTGCTAATAGACGTTTATAACTTGAAGCCGACATATTCTTTTTAATTTTATATCTCAGCTTTTAGTGAACCATAGATGTGGTAGACGGTCTAGTGAGTTTTCAGAATACCAGCCATGCCATAATTGCAAAAAGCGGCAGCAATATTCCGCAAGACCAAGCCATATAGCCAAAAAAGCTGGGCATTGGGATGCGGTTGATTTCAGCAATTGCTTTAACCATAAAGTTTGGTGCATTTCCAATATACGACAATGCCCCCATGAACACTGCGCCCGCTGAAATAGCCATCAATGTTTCTGCCATTGGCCCCATTAGCTGTTGGGCGTCTCCCCCAGCCATATGGAAGAACACCAGATATGTAGGTGCATTGTCCAAGAAAGCAGATAACATACCGGTCATCCAGAAATACATTTCGTTAAGCGGCTGCCCGTCCTTTGTGACCAAGCTGACGATTGCACTAAGTGCGCCCTCTTCCCCAGCACCCAACATAGTTATTACTGGCATCGCGGTGATAAAGATAACGGCAAAAAGCTTTGCAACTTCTAAAACCGGTTCCCAGCTGAAATAGTTATATTCGCGGATCTCGCGCTTGGTCCAGCGCATGGAGAGTATTATCAGCGCGATAAAGATTAGGTCTCGCAATACATTCTGTAGCTGCAGGTCAATTCCGTAAACACTGAAGCTGATACCTGGCTTCCAATAACCACTGGTGATCACAGAGATCATAACAATGCCCATAAGGACCAGGTTAATTTTTCCGCTGATTGCAGTGGTGCCCTCCTCTTTCTGAGGGATCTTTGAATGATCTTCCTTGCGGTAATAGATTGTATCAATAACGAAGAAAACCCCTAGAACCGGCAGCGTGACTATTAAGAATGGCTTCATCAAATTGGTTAAAGGCCAGAAAAAGTCCACACCTTGTAAAAACCCTAGAAATAGAGGCGGATCCCCCAGCGCCGTCAGGGAACCTCCTAGGTTACAAACCAGCAGAATAAATAAAATCACAATGTGCGTTCGATGCTCTCGCCAGCCGTTGATCATCAAAAGCGGACGAATAAATAACATCGCCGCCCCTGTGGTACCAATCCAACTAGCGATAAAAGTAGCCACTGCCAAAAATGCTGTATTCAAGGCTGGCGTTCCATTGTACTTTAACTGGACCTTAATACCTCCTGATATTGTATACAAAACTGAAGCCACCAGAATGAACGGTATATATTCTAATAGGTATGTATGCAAAACTTGATGTAGTGCAACTGAGGGGCCAAAAATCCAGGCCATCGGAATAATAGTTGTCAACGCCCAGAAAATACCAATCTTGCCATAATTATGATGCCAAAAGCGGCTTTTAAATATGGGCAGCAAAGCCAGAGACAATAATATCCCCACGAAAGGCAGCGCCCAAACAAGAGACAGCTGCTGAGGATCCATTCCACCACCCGCTGCCATTGCATCGGGGGCTAGGCTCGTTAAAAAGAATAATACTATCGAAAGAATTTTCATTTATATGTACCGTGTTGAAGTTACGGTATTATAGGCAAGATAGAATTGGTACGTAAACCAAGAATTTGCACTATTCTAGATGATTGAGCATAAAAAAAGCCAGCCCCAATAAGGCTGGCCTTCTTATTCGAAATTTCAGCTAGGATTATTTAGCTGTAATATCATCAACTTTGTCTTCAAGAGCATCAGCTGCTTCAACTGCGGCATCACCTGCAGCTTCTTCTGTGCCTTGCATCATGTTTTTAGCGCCTTCCATTGCGTCGCCCATCATGTTTGAAGCACCTTCTGTAGCGCCCTCAACAGCGTCCATAGTCATGTCTGCAGCACCTTCAACGGCACCCATTGTTGTGTCAGCTGCGCCTTCAACAGCGTCCATGGTTGCGTCAGTAGCTTCTCCAACAGCTTCGCCTGCATCTTCAACAGCGTCTACTGTTGCATCAGCTGCGCCTTCGACAGCATCTGTTACTGTATCAACTGTTTGCTCGACAACTGACTCATCAGTTGCAGCATCTTCATCTTTCTTGCCCATGTCACATGCTGCAAGAGATAGTCCAAGGGCTGAAACAGCCAGAATAGGTACGTATTTCATATTGTTCTCCATAGTTAATTTTGAAAAATCTATTTTTATTAAATAATTATATATTATTCAAATGCCCAGGTCTAGTTTATTGTATCAAGCCTTTAACTCCAGCTGACATTTGTGTATGATTTTGAAAAAATCAATTATGGATAACCCATGATATTTCGACAGTTTTTTGACAAAACATCCTGTACTTACACCTATTTGATTGCCTGTGCAAAGACTCAAGAAGCTATCATCATTGACTCAGTAAAAGAACATTGCGAGCAATATCTCAAGCTTATCGATCAGTTAGACCTAAAACTTGTGCAAGCTATCGACACCCATATCCACGCGGACCACATTACAGGCCTTGCAGACCTACAAGACAGATCTGATTGTGAAACTATCATGGGACAGCATTCAAAAGCTGAATTTTTAACACGTAAGTTGCATGAAGGTGAAGAAATCAAGATTGGGGACGTATCCCTTCGCGCCATGTATACACCAGGCCATACTGATGACTCATACTGCTTTGTAACAGGTGACCGTGTGTTTACGGGGGACACTCTTTTAATAAGAGGAACAGGTCGAACAGATTTTCAAAATGGCTCGCCTGAAGCTGCATATGACAGTATTTTCAATAAAGTGTTGAAACTATCTGATGATACTTTCGTCTATCCTGCCCACGATTATAATGGCGCAACCGTCTCAACAATAGGTGAAGAACGCGCACATAACCCGCGCTTGCAGGTAGAGTCAGCATCGGAATACGCCGAGATGATGAACAATCTGAACCTCCCTAACCCTAAAATGATGGACATAGCCGTGCCAGCAAACCTTCGATCTGGGAGAAGCGTATGACACAGGCTAAACATATATCTATCCCAGAGCTAGAAACCCTAATGAAGGGCGATAATTTCTTTTTGCTGGATGTGCGTCAAGAAGATGAATTTAATACCTGCCATATCCCCGGGGCCACACATCATTCTTTGGGCGAGATATATTCGTTTGACGTCAACAGGATAGGCATGCCTATATATGTGATATGCCGCACCGGGCCGCGTGCGCTTGCTGCTTGCAATGCCCTACATCAGCTTGGCGCCATTGATGTCGCATGGGTATGCGGTGGCATTCAGGAGTGGCGCGAAAAGGGCCTGCCAACAACATCAGTAAAGGAATAAACATGAGCTATAACACCGATAATATATTTGCCAAAATTATTCGCGGAGAAATCCCTTGTGATAAGATTTATGAGGACGATCATGTTATGGCTTTTCATGATAAATTTCCGCAAGCCCCAATACATGCACTAGTAATTCCAAAGGGTTCGTATATTTCCGCGGATGACTTTGGCGCAAACGCATCTGCAGAAGAAATAACGGCTCTATATCGCGCCGTGTCCCATATTGCCCGTGATTTGGGAGTGGCTGAAGACGGTTATCGCCTGATTGCCAATCACCGAAAAAATGCTGGGCAAGAAGTGGATCACTATCATGTGCACATATTGGGAGGCAAGCCTCTAGGGCCTATGCTGCGCCAATAATAATTTGACTTTGCCTTACCTAACGTATATCTGTTTGTGAAATAGTATTTTATTGTAATGGCACCATGTCGAATAGTTCTAGCCTTTTAAACCACCCGCGTGGTCTTTTCGTACTCTCGTTTTCTGAAATGTTTGAACGCTTCAGTTTCTACGGCATGCGCTCGCTCTTGGTGCTCTACATGGTAAACCAGCTTAAATACTCGGATAATGTCGCGTACGGCATTTTCGGACTTTATGCCGCTCTGGTATACGCAGCACCATTGATCGGAGGATTTCTCGCCGATAAAGTCATTGGGTTTCGCCGAGCAGTCATTACAGGTAGCATTATCATTTCTCTAGGACACTTTTGTATGGCATTACCTATAGGAGATGCTGCCTTATACATTGGAGTCGGATTAATTATTTCCGGAACGGGCCTGTTTAAGTCAAATATCTCAGCAATGGTAGGTATGCTGTATAGCGCTGATGACCAGCGACGAGATGCTGGGTACACTCTGTTTTACTTAGGCATTAATATTGGAGGATTCCTAGCACCCTTTGCCTGCGGTTACATTGCCACACAATATGGTTGGCATCTTGGGTTCGGCCTTGCCAGCGTCGGTATGATCATTGGCGCTTTAACACTTATATTTATGACAAGGCACTATGCTCACATCGAATCTGAAAAACCCAAGGGCAAAGCTCTGTCTACTGCTACCCTAGTAGGAGGACTACTTGCTGGGCCCATGTTTGCTGGCATGGTCTACTATAATGATTTATTCAGCAACATCCTGCCCCTATTTGGCTTTGCATTCTTGGGATACATTATTTATGTAGCCATGAACAGCAATGCTGCCGAAAGACGGAATATATTTGTTTTGGTCACAGCAATTCTGCTGCTTATGCTATCAGGCGCACTTGTGGAACAATCAGGTATGGCGCTTACTCTATTCGCCGAGCGTAGTGTAGACAGGACTATTTTTGGCTGGGTGATCCCCACCTCTTTCTTCCAATCTATTGACCCACTTACTGTGCTGCTGTTTGCCGGCCCAATATCTGCGGTTTGGATGCGTCTTGCTGCAAAGGGGCGGGACCTTAGTGCATTTGCCAAATATATTATTGGCTTTGTTCTGATCGGCCTTGCTTATCTGACGGTTTATTTGGGATGCCAAGCTGGCGATGCGAACCAAGGCCTTTCCCCATTATTTTACGCTGTCTCTGGTATGACATTGCTAGCATTGGGAGACATCTGCCTATATCCAGTTTGCCTCTCACTGTGCTCTAGGCTAGCTCCAAAACGCTTGGAAGGTATTATGATGGGTGGCGTGATGATGGGGTTGGCATTTTCCAACCTTATGGGCGCTGTACTTGCTAAGTTTGCCAGTGTCTCTGAAGAGCAATTAGAGTCCGTAAAAGTCGCAGAAACCCTTGGTGTGTATAAGTCACTGTTTTATGATCTGACTGTCATCGCAGCTATTTGCATTGGTATCTCTATAATTGTGAAACTGATAATGCTGAGAGTGTCAAACCAAGCGACCACCGCCTAGCCTGCTGGGGCACCCTCTGCCTTTGCAGCTTTCGCGTTCAAAAGAACAATGCTAATGCGCCGGTTCTGCGGGCTAAAAGGGTCTGACTTAATCAGCGGATCTCTGTCCGCTTTGCCCACAACATACCCAATGCGACTTTCTGGAATACCAGCCCTTATAAGTTCTCGTCTGCTTGCGTTAGCACGGTCCGTTGAAAGCTCCCAGTTGGAATAATCACTATTCTTTGAATAGGGTGTAGCATCCGTATATCCGGACACGGCTATTTTGTTGGGAAGCTTTTGAATTACACCAACAACTTGTTTTATTAATACCTTAGTGTGACCAAGCATTTTGTCCTGACCACTTGGGAACATAGAGCGCTTGTCCTGATCAACCAGCTGAATTCTTAACCCATCAGGGGTTTGATCGACGATCACATTTTCCAAAAGATCTTTTATATCGGGCACTTCCTGCAAGGCTTGGCGGATTTCTTTTTCCACTTCTGCAAAAGCCTTCTTTTCCTCGTTTTCTTTAATTTGCTGTGCTTCTTCTTTTTGCTCAGCTGTTTCTGCTTGTTGCTCCAAAGCCTGATCAAGGGCTGCCTCTGAAGGACCAAAGCCTTCAAGATCCTCGCTTTCACTGTCTTCTTGGCTGCTCGTATCTGTCTTAGGGGTCAACATGGTAACCGCTGGTGCCGACTTTGAATCTTGGAAGGAGCCTTCTGAAGAAATCGACAGCCCCCCCAACACACCTCCGCTACCTGATGCGCCAGAAGCCATGCCGACAGGACCAAAATAGTTTGAAATTCCACGCTTTTGTTCTTCTGACGTCGCATTCAGCAACCACATAAGCAAAAAGAACGCCATCATCGCTGTCACGAAGTCAGCATAAGCAACCTTCCACGCACCACCATGGTGACCGTGACCACCGCCTTTTTTGACTTTTTTGATAATGGGTTGTGGATTATCGCTCATTAATTATTACTCGATGTTTGGAAGCTCTGAAACAGCTTCTTCAACTTATAGTTCTAGGACATTACGTAACGTTTCTATTAAAGGAAATAGACTACATCTTTCGTTTAGAGCAGATGGTTACGATGG
>JBMYXZ010000016.1:0-18241 GCA_049608925.1 Alphaproteobacteria bacterium
CTGCAAAAGAAAGCCCCTAAGGCTGACAAAGAAAACATCCGACATTTTGTAGAAGGTTTCAATGACTTCTCCCGACATGGGGGACTGGCAAAATTATCAGATGAACTTCTTTCCGATATGATCTGGGATCTCTGGAGTTTTTATCAAACCAGACAACCCAGTGAAGCCAAAGTAGACATTAATGACATCGAAATTGAGCCACACGAGGGTAGTTCCCGGGTGATAATCAATGTTGTTAACGACAATATGTCTTTTCTTGTGGACTCTCTTACCGGGTATCTTGGGCACATAGGCCTTAGAGCGCGCGTGCTGTTGCGACCCATCTATCGCACCAGACGTGACGAAAACGGGAAGATTACTGAATTTGTTCAGCCGGGTGAGTCTCTTAAGAACTCGCAGCAAGAATCTATTATCCATTGTCACATTACGGATCCCGTATCAAAAGATGTGATGAAGAAACTTAAAAGTGATATTGAGGCAATTCAGAATGATGTAACCCTTGCAAATGCCGACTGGAGCGTCATGCGCACCAAAATCCATGTTGGCATCAAGGACCTTAGGCCAATTCCTGGAATTTTATCGGCTGACCAGGTTGCCGAGGTAATCGACTTTCTGCAATGGATCGACAATGACCATTTTACCTTCCTGGGATATCGCGAATATGATCTTACATCACGTAAGAAATTCTTTGAGGCAACTCCGAAGGAAAATACCGGCCTTGGTATTCTAAGATCCCAGAACAATCAAGATATTGGGGTGTTCTACCACGGTGTTCCTGTCAGCGCATCTACTATGCGCTATATTTTTAGGACGGACCCCATCGTCGTCACAAAGACAACACGTGTGTCCACCGTTCATCGTGCCGTTCCTATGGACTCTATTACCGTCAAACAATTCGACGAATCAGGCCGTGTAATTGGCATACGTCAATTTTTAGGACTCTTTACGTCCATGGCATATTCCAGCAGCGCACGCGACATTCCGCTGCTTCGCCGCAAGGTTCTTCGTGTTGTCGACAAGGCTGGGTTTTCTCCGCAATGGCATGATGGTAAGGGTATTATCCATATCCTAGACTCATTACCTCGTGACGAGCTATTCCAAGCATCGGAAGATGACCTTCTGGATATCGGTTTGCAAGTGCTGTCTATTCAGGAACGCCCTAGGCTGGCCTTTTTCATTCGCCGCGATCACTTCGAGCGCTTTTTGTCCTGCATGGTTTACATTCCACGTGATCGCTTTGATTACGAGTTAACTGAACGCATGCGCGACATTCTGGAAGAGGAACTGGGATGTCCTGTTAAATTAAGCAGCGCGCAATATGGCAATCTGACATTTGCGCGTGCCCATTACATGGCACAGACCTCTGACAAAAATAAAACTGAATATGATGCAAAGAAGATCGAAGCAAGACTTGCAAAAGCTGCACATTCATGGCGTGATGGCTTGCGCAATGCTCTTAACGATATATTCGGTGAATGGCAGGGAGCCAAAGTTTATGGCTCGTACGGTGAAGCATTCAACAAAGGGTATCAAGAGCGCTTTGACGAAGAAGAAGCCGTCACAGATATTCAGTACATCGAAGAA
This sequence comes from Alphaproteobacteria bacterium, assembly GCA_049608925.1. Taxonomy (GTDB): domain Bacteria; phylum Pseudomonadota; class Alphaproteobacteria; order JAGOMX01; family JAGOMX01; genus JBMYXZ01. The sequence goes on from JBMYXZ010000016.1 coordinate 1,585, forward strand.
GCATTTACCTTTAACAATGTTGGCGTGCGGCTGTACCGCGACCACTCTAAGCATAAAAACATTCTTAAGCTTAAATTGTATCATATCGGCAGTGCTTTACCGCTTTCAGATGTTTTGCCGCTTCTAAGGAACATGGATCTTAGAATTATTGGCGAGGTCCCCTTTACCGTGAAACCAGCTCATAAAGACGAGACCATCTGGATTCATGACTTCGAAGCTGAATGCCTGGGTGAATGTCCAGTGAAGCTGGATGACATTCGTGAAAAGTTCATTTCGATGTTCCACCGCGTGTTCTACAATGATGCAGAAAACGATGGATTTAATCGTTTGGTGCTTAGAACCGGCTTGGATTGGCGTCAGTGCGTGATGTTGCGCTCTTATGGTAAATACCTGAAGCAGATAAAAACACCATTTTCGCAGTCCTATATGGAAGATACTCTTCTGAAGAACCCGCAAATCACCAATCTAATTGCCGAGTTGTTCGAGACGCGCTTTAACCCTGAAATGGGACAGAAAGAAAGCAAAAAAGTTGCAAAGATTCAAAAAGAGATCACCAACAAGCTAGAAGCTGTTGAAAATCCTGACGAAGATCGAATTTTACGGCGCTTTACGAACTTGATCATGGCCACAGTTCGTACAAACTTCTTCCAGAAAGACGAAAACGGCCTGCCAATGGCAACCACCAGTTACAAGTTCGACTCTAGTGTGATCAGTGATCTGCCTCCTCCGCGCCCTATGTATGAAATCTTTGTCTACTCGCCAAGATTTGAATCCGTTCACTTGCGTGGTGGTAAAGTCGCTCGTGGTGGTATTCGTTGGTCAGATAGGCGCGAGGACTTCAGAACCGAAATCTTGGGCCTCGTTAAGGCGCAGATGGTCAAGAACGCTGTTATCGTTCCTCAGGGGTCTAAGGGTGGCTTTGTCTTGAAGCAGATTAATGAAAATATGACCCGGGAAGAATTCCAAGAAGAAGGCGTCACCTGCTATAAGATGATGATGCGTTCGATGTTAGAGCTAACGGACAATTTAGTAGGCGGCAAGGTTATACCCCCTAAAGATACCGTCCGTTGGGATGAAGATGACCCCTATTTAGTGGTTGCTGCCGATAAGGGAACTGCTACATTTTCTGACTTTGCCAATGGCATTTCTGAGGAAAAAGGATTCTGGCTACGCGATGCCTTTGCATCCGGTGGTTCAGCAGGGTATGACCACAAAAAGATGGGCATAACGGCGCGCGGTGCCTGGGAGTCCGTCTTGCGTCACTTCCGAGAGATGAACATCGATATCGAAGAAGAGTCCATCACAGTCGCAGGTATTGGTGACATGGGTGGCGACGTTTTTGGTAACGGAATGCTGTTGAACAGTAAAATGAAAGTCGTGGCAGCCTTTAACCATAAACACATCTTCATTGATCCAGACCCTGATCCTACTAAAAGCTTTAAAGAACGCCAGCGCTGTTTTGAAAACCGATTAGGGTGGGATGGCTATAATGAAAAGCTTATCTCAAAAGGCGGTGGCGTGTTTGAACGTCGGGCAAAAACGATTACATTAAGCGCAGAAGCTAAAAAGCTGTTGGGCATCACCAAAAGCCAGCTGCATCCCAATGAAGTCGTCCAGCACATACTGATGTCCGAGGTAGACTTATTATGGTTTGGCGGTATTGGCACCTACATTAAATCAAAATTTGAAAGCGACTCTTCAGTCGGTGATCGCGCCAATGACGCCGTGCGTATTGACGCAAGGCATCTAAAGTGCCGCGTGATTGGGGAAGGTGCGAACCTTGGCATTACCCAACGTGGCCGCATCGAGTTTGCGGGTATCGGTGGGCATGTAAATACGGATGCTATTGATAACTCAGCCGGTGTGGATTGTTCTGATCATGAAGTGAACATCAAAATTCTTCTAAGTGATGTTATTGCCGGCAAAAAACTGTCTCTTAAAAAGCGTAACGAGCTGCTAGAATCGATGACAGACGAAGTAGCATCATTGGTATTGCGCAACAATTATGATCAAAACCTCGCCTTATCGTTGATAACTGCTCAAGGCGTCAAGCTTTTGGACCTGCAAGCTAAATTGATGCGCGCATTGGAAAAGAAGGGTGTCTTGGATAGGACACTAGAGTATTTGCCAGATGATTCATCGCTAGCAGACTATCAAGCGTCCCAGACGCTTTTGTCACGGCCCGAGCTTTCCGTTATTATCGCATATGCAAAAAATGATATTTATGATGAGCTGATTAATTCTGACGTTGCGGAAGATCCGCTCTTGGCACACGAGTTGCCCGCTTATTTCCCAGAACCGATTCAGCAACAATACGGCAAATATATTCAAAAGCATCCGCTTCGCAATGAAATTATTGCCACAATTGCTACGAACAAGATTGTGAATCGTATGGGTGGCAGCTTTGTACAAAAATGCAAAGAAAAAACCGATAAGTCTTCTGCAGACGTCATTAGAGCATTCTATCTAACCCAGAAAGTCTATAACTTTGATGAACTCTGGCAAGAAATTGATTCAGTAGGATCAAAAATTGGCCCCCATAATCAAATTCAATGTTTCTTACGTTTGATCTGGCTGAAGAAAAGAATCATATTGTGGATTCTGTCGCACTTTCCTACTCCGCTTGATATGAAAGAAGTAACACGATTGTTTGAGCAAGGGGTTAAGAGCCTAGAGCCAAAACTGGATAGCGCCTTGGCAACAGAGACGAAACAAAAAATCGCGGAAGATACCGAACTATATCGCTCGAAAGGCCTGAGCCAATCATTGGCACGCCAGCTGGCAAGGCTTGAGACGATGGTAGCCTCTGCCGAAATTTTCCTTATTGCAAAACAGTTGAATCAACCAGTTGCCAAAATCGCGCCAGTGTTTTTTGCAGTGGGCGCACGATTTGGCTTTGTTCGTTTAAGGGTACTTACCCAAAAAGTTACCAGTACATCGGTTTGGCAGCGCTCGGCTATCGGGTTTATGCAGGAAGATCTGTATTCTTATCAGGGATCACTGGCCAAAAAAATCTGGCAAGATATGCAACAACATAAAGGGGCGAAGAAGTTTGAAGGGGCTGCAATTGTGGAAAATTGGGCCAAAATCAATCCCCGCAATATGGAACGCATCGACCATATTCTGGCAGAAAGCCAGCTATTGGAAAATCCAGACCACGCCTTTATGTCTGTTATCTTGCGAGAAATCAGACAGCTTTGTGGGGCTTAGAGTAACAGATAGCACTTTAAAGCGCTTTGGGTACCGTAAAGTAAAACGTACTGCCTGAATTTTCTCCTTCGGATTCAACCCAAATGCGCCCGCCCATACATTTGACAATATTTTGACATAATGCCAGGCCAAGCCCTGTGCCTTCATACTCGCTTTTGGCATGCAGCCGCTTAAATGGCTCGAAAATACGCTGCAAAAATCTTGGCTTGATCCCAATACCGTTGTCGCTGATGGAAAATATCCATTCTTTTTGGGTTTCTTTAATCCCAATATGAATGCAAGGAGCTTGTCCAGTGGGCTGATATTTCATGGCATTACCAATCAAATTTTGCAATAAACATGAAAATTTGACCTCGTTCACTAGGATTTCTGGCAAAGGATCATTTGTTATGTGCGCTCCAACTGAATCGATTTGCAGCGCCAATATTAGTTTGGCAGAATTTAGAACACTTTCTGCCTGAATGCTGGTCACATTATCATTGCTGAAATTATCAATTTTGGCAAAGTTCAATAGCTCTTCAATCAGATTTTGCATGGACTCAAGAGAGGTGTCTATATTATCAATGAAGCGCCCCCCGGCTTCCCCAATTTCTTCGCTATAACAGCTTTTGACAAGGCTAGAAAAGTGACGTGCATTTCTAAGAGGGGCCTGCAGATCATGCGCAGCCGTATGAGCAAATTTGTCCAAGTTTAAGTTTGCGTCAGTCAGTCGATCGATTAATTTTTCTTGTTCAGCTTGTTTGCGCCTCAGCTCAAGCAGGCTGACAACATGGGATGCCAATAACTTCAAAGCTTTGGCCTGAGAGTCGGCTAACGTCCTGGGCTTTCTGTCAATTGCGCACAGTGTCCCTAGGCTTACACCGCTTGAGGTTGTCAAAGGCTGACCAGCATAAAAGCGAATATGCGGGGCACCTGTCACCAGACCATTTTCCTTGAATCTTGGGTCTTCTGCCGCATCTTCTACAATGAATGTATTGTCTTGATCCAAAATCGCATGCGCGCAAAATGCTAAATCTCGATGGGTTTCTTCTGCCTCCAGGCCAACTCTGGACTTAAACCACTGTCTGTCTTTGTCAACAATGCTGACCAGAGCAATCGGGCAATCACAGATGATACTGAGCATTTCTGTGATGTTGTCGTATTCTTTCTCTGGCAGCGTATCAAGTATGTTGTAGAGATTCAGCTCCTGCAGGCGCAAATTTTCATCTCTTGGCAGCGCAGCTGCGGGCATAAAAGCCTCCCGGGCAAATTCTATTCCAACAAGTATATCATGAAGTTATACCAAAAAAACAGCTACTTCCAGCCGCTTAAGAATATCAGCTCAAAAGTTGCTGTCAGCCTATTATTATCCGTATTATAAAGCTGTTGGTATTTTTCTTCCGCTAGGTGAAACAATTTTTTGGGTGAAAAGCTTTTCACCCTCTCGGCCAAAATATTGCCCTCACCCATCGCACGCAGGTCCTGCATTAAATCCCCGGCAGAAGAATAGGTAACGGACACTTGTTGGCGATCACTAACGGGGTCCTTAAACCCTGGCTGCGATAAAATGCCCGAAGCAGAAGCCAGATCCATCATGGGGTGAATGCGCGGTGATACAGCCCCTGAAAGCTCGGTCTCGGCAGCAATAAAACAATGGCGCAGCTCAGCTAAAGTTTCGCCGCCTAGGAAGGTGCTTAAGAATAATCCCTCTTCCTGCAGCAACGCGTGATTAACGGCTACGCGAGCGGGAACATCATTCTGTCGGTGGTATTCCATGTTGGAGATTATAAGATCATAAGTCGTATCCGGGGAAAGCTCGAAAGCAATCGTCGAGGAGTTATCTGCCTGGATCTTACTGGCAATATATTCCTGCTGCCGGCCCAATACTGCGATTTGGGAAAAAGATTTTTTTATTAACTGCAAGCGCTCCAGCAACATGTCTGCTGATTTTTTGTGCAGAAAGTCAGCGCCAGGCCTTGCGGTGGACCGGTTGTGTATCACAGGGCTGGGATCAAACAGGTCCATGTGTCAGGCTATAATATCTGGGAAAAGTTCCATTTCAATTTTGGTGATGCGGTCTTTAAGTCGCAGCTTATGCTTTTTCAAACGCTGCAGCTCGATATGATCTACCACAGATTCAGAAGCCAGCCTTGTAACACGCTCGTCAAGCAGTGTGTGCTCTTCTTTCAAGCGCTCTAACAGCTTTACTAGTTCTTCGTGATCCATCATCATAGGGCGTTACCAGACACTCCTTTATTTTCTCCGAGAGCTTATACTATTGTGATTTAATTCACAATCAAATAATGATAGTTTACTGGTAACGATTTAAATCTTGAGAGTTATGACAAAGCGTATTGGTATCCTTACAAGCGGCGGAGATTGCGCCGGGTTAAATGCAGTTATTCGTGGCGTGGTCTATCGCGCCATCCAAGGCTATGGCTGGGAAGTCATCGGCATCAAACAAGGCACACATGGACTGATTAGTCGCCCCGTGAACTATCAAAAGCTCGAGCTGGACCAGTTTGACGGTAATGTCCTGCGCATGGGCGGCACGATTCTGGGCACCACAAACAAGGGCGACCCTTTTGCGTTTCCAATGCCTGATGGCACCCTAAAGGATATGTCAGACGAAATCATCGCAGGCGCCAAAGAAATTGGCCTGGACGCTCTTATCGGCGTTGGTGGCGACGGCAGCTTGGAAGTCCTGTCTAAACTGGTCAAAAAAGGCGATATCCCCTTTATCGGAATCCCCAAAACCATTGATAACGATATTGGCATCACTGAACGCTCCATTGGCTTTAGCACGGCGGTAGAAGTAGCCACGGAAGCTCTTGACCGCCTGCAGCCTACAGCAGCCAGCCATGATCGCGTTATGATTCTAGAGGTCATGGGACGCGATGCTGGGCATATTGCTATCGAAGCTGGAATCGCAGGCGGAGCAGACGTTGTGCTGGTTCCTGAAATTCCCTATAAGCTGGAAAATATCCGCAAAAAAGTACAAAGCCTCTTTGATCGAGGCCGCAATTTTGCCTTGGTCGTTGTTGCAGAAGCTACAAAAACTGAATCAGGAGAACCTGTCACAGCCAACAAGGACGGCGAGCGTTATCGCTATGGCGGCATTGGCCACTATCTAGCTGACAAAATCGCTGACATTACTGGTGCCGATACAAGGTGCACAGTTCTAGGACATGTCCAACGCGGCGGCCAGCCTGATGCCAATGATCGCGTCCTTGCCTCGGCACTTGGCGTTCATGCGGTTGACCTGATTGCAGAAAACAAATTCGACCGCATGGTTGCTTGGCAGAAGCGCAATGTAACAGATGTACCATTGGCAGAAGCTGTGGCAACGTATCAAGCCGTTGATCCAAATGGCGTTATGGTCAGGACGGCTCGTGGACTGGGGATATGCTTAGGAGATGGGTAGGAAACCCTAAATTAAAGGTACTGTTATTTATGACGAATGGTTTTAAGAAATTTATCTCACGCGGCAATGTGGTTGATATGGCCACAGGTATCATCGTCGGTGCCTCCTTCACATCGATTGTTAAATCGCTGGTTGATGATATTATCTCGCCTCCGATTGGCATCCTGTTAAGCGGTGTTGACTTTAAGGATCTGTTCATTTTGCTGAAGCAAGGCAAAACCCCACCTCCATATGCGACGCTTGAGGCCGCCAGCGAGGCTGGTGCCGTTACCATAAACTACGGCATGTTTTTAAGCTCGATCGTATCATTTCTGATAGTGGCAATTGTGGTGTATTTCTGCATTCATAAAGTCGTGCACATGAAGAAAGAAGTTAAAAAGGCAGCACCGCCTCCACAACCCAGCGCGGAAGAAGTGCTACTTACGGAAATACGAGACATCTTGAAAAAAGACGGATCCAGCTAGATTAAGCAACGTCTTCCTTCTTACTATGCATCCATTCATGCTGCAGTATTTTGTCGATTTTTGCATTTAGATGGCGTATCTGTAGTTCGGCTTTTAAGTTCACCTTATAGTCATTTTCCGCCTGAATGCGATCTCTCTCAGAGCGCCTGTTCTGGCTCATCATAATGATCGGCGCCTGGATTGCAGCAAGGCAAGAAAGCACAAGATTCAGCAGTATGTATGGATATGGATCAAATTGATCTTGCGCCAGGACAAAAGAGTTCAGAAACATCCATCCTATCAAGACACAGAAAAAAGATATAATAAACATCCAACTTCCGCCAAAAGCACTGACTCTATCAGCCACACGTTCTCCCAGGGTTAAACCTCCCTCATAGGCTTCATTGGTGTTGTCTGATAGTATCTCTTGGCTTTTGAAGCTTTCGACAACTTCAGCTTCTAATTTCGAAAGTTTACCTGTTTCATCCTGCAATTGGTCTGTCAGATGCTTAATTTGCAATTCTTGTCTGTCATAGTCGCAAATGTAACCTTTTCTTTCAGTAAGACCATGCCCTTTTGCTGCTAGCTCCCACAGCGCATCACGCATCATATCCACAGGATATACCCGACTAAGTGGCACCTTCTTTTTACATATCAGACATTGTTTTTTGCGCATACTACCCCCTTATTTAAAAGGTACTATAGCATATTTCCTTAATCATCGCCGGATTTCAGGGCATCCAAAAATGCCTTCTTCGGGATCTGGATATTACCCACAGATTGCATACGCTTTTTACCCTTCTTCTGCTTATCCAGCAGTTTACGCTTACGCGACACGTCACCGCCGTAACATTTGGCGGTCACATCCTTGCGCATGGCAGATATCGTCTCACGCGCGATGATCTTGCCGCCGATGGCTGCCTGGATAGCTACTTTATAAAGCTGGCGGGGAATCAAAGTCTTCAAGCGCGTACACAATACGCGTCCGCGAGATTCAGCACGGGAACGATGTACAACGAGAGAAAGAGCATCAACAGGGTCACCATTGATCATGATGGAAACCTTTACCAACTCGCCTTCGCGATATTCCTCGACACTGTATTCAAAACTTGCATACCCACGGCTGGCAGATTTTAAGCGGTCATAAAAATCGAAGACGATCTCGTTAAGGGGTAACAAGTACACAACCATGGCGCGGCTGCCAACATAGGTAAGCTGAACCTGCTCGCCTCTGCGCTCGGTGCACAGGGCTAAGATGGCACCCAGATACTCATCGGGCACCATGATAGTTGCACGGATCCATGGCTCTTCAATGCGGTTTATCTTAACCACATCGGGCATATCAACCGGGTTATGCAACTCGATCATCGAGCCATCATTCATATAGATATTATAGTTCACACTGGGCGCTGTTGTGACCAAATCTAGGTCAAAGTCACGCTCTAGGCGCTCTTGCACGATTTCCAGATGTAAAAGCCCCAAAAACCCGCAACGAAACCCAAACCCTAAAGCGGCGGAGCTCTCTGGCTCGTAATGAAAGCTGGCATCATTCAAATGCAGACGTTCCAAGCTTTGACGCAGGTTTTCAAACTCGCCAGCATCTGTTGGGAACAGGCCACAGAATACTACGGGAACACTGGGTTTAAATCCCGGGAGCATCTCGATATCCGGGTGTCTTTCATCTACAATGGTATCACCAACGTTACAGTCAGCGACTTCCTTGATACCTGCGGTGATGAAACCAACTTCACCTGGCCCCAGGGAGGGAACCATAACTTGCTTAGGTGTAAAGTATCCTACTTGGTCAACCGGATATGTAGAACCTGTTGACTTCATGCGGATCTTCATGCCTTTTTTCAGCTCGCCATCAACGATACGCACCAGAATTATCACCCCAAGGTATGGGTCATACCAGCTATCTACCAAATGGGCTTTCAGTGGCTGAGTAATATCTCCTTTCGGGGACGGTAAGCGCTCGACAATGGCTTCCAGGACGTCTTGGATGCCAATACCTGTCTTAGCTGAAATCTCTAACGCATCACTGGTGTCCAAACCGATGACGTCTTCAATTTGCTCTTTCACACGCGCAGGTTCTGCGGCCGGTAAATCAATTTTGTTCAGAACGGGGACGATTTCATGATCGCTATCAAGCGCCAAATAGACGTTTGCCAGTGTCTGAGCTTCCACTCCCTGGCTAGCATCTACCACCAATAGGGATCCTTCACACGCGGCCAATGAGCGACTGACTTCGTAGGTAAAGTCAACGTGACCAGGTGTGTCCATCAAGTTCAGCTGATAAGTCTGGCCGTTTTTAGCAGTATAATCCAACCGAACCGTTTGCGCCTTGATGGTAATACCGCGCTCGCGCTCGATATCCATGCTATCCAGCAACTGAGACTCCATCTCACGCTTTTCAATGGCACCACAAAATTCGATCATGCGGTCTGCCAAGGTGGATTTACCATGGTCAATGTGGGCGACAATCGAAAAGTTACGAATACTTTCTAATGGAACACTCATGTACGCAAAACTCCCCCGGTTGCTTTTTCGACACCGGTAATAACTTTATCACTAATTGCTTTAATATCCGTATCGGTCAATGTTGCTTGCTTAGGCTCTAGCCTGATCGAGCAGGCAATTGATTTTTTGCCTTCGGGAACACCTTTGCCCTGATATACATCAAATATGTTCACCGCAGTAATCAGCTCGCGATCGGTCTTGCGGATAGCTTGGACGATATCATTCGCTGGCACAGCTTCATCTAGAATGAACGCAAAATCACGCTCTAATGGTTGATAAGATGATAGCTCAATTGGGCCCTTTGCTTTCTTACGCGGGATTGGAAGTGCTGACAAAAAGATCTCGAACACAACCACGGGAAAGTCGATATCCATCGCCTTTAAAACTGCCGGGTGAATTGTGCCAAAATAACCCAGCACATTCTTCGGCCCCAAGGTCAAAGCCCCCGACTGACCAGGATGATAGTATTCGGGAACGTTCGTCGATATTTGCACTTTGGCAGGATCCATACCGCAAGTCTCAAGAACCTCAAGAGCATCTGCCTTGGCATCAAAGACATCAATCTGGCGTTCTTTCGAATGCCACGTTTGAGTATTATGCGTCCCGCTGCGGACTCCAGCCGCCACATAGGCTTCGTCACTAGCCGCTATCCCGGCAAATTGTGATCCAATCTCAAATAAGCTGACGTTATCATATCCACGGGCGGCATTGCGATGAATGGCCTCCAGCAAATTCGGTAATAGGGACGGGCGCATCGATGACAGGTCCTGGCTAATTGGATTTTTCAAGCGTAGGGCTTCCTGGCCACCGCCAAATAGCTGCGCCACATCATCTTTCATGAAAGACCAGGTCTGCGCCTCATTATACCCGCGTGCCGTCATACTGCGGCGCACATTCCAAGCCCATATCTGCCGTTGATGCTGACCATCATAGCTTTCAAAGTGATTTGGATGCTCTGGCCTAGGCAAGCGTGTCGTTGGCAACTGATCATATCCTACGATACGGAGAACCTCTTCAACTAGGTCAGCTTCCTGCGTCAGATCATGGCGCCAGCTAGGGACAACGATTTTATCCCCTTGAGGCGCGCAACCCAATTGCTGCAATACGTCGTAAACTTTATCATCTGAAAGGTCAATTCCAGTAAGCTGTTTCACTCTGTTTGGATCAAAGGCAAAGGTGATTGCTTTATGGTCAATATCCCCTACCACAAAGACTTCACTTGCCTGGCCACCACACGTATTCAGGATGAAGTCCGTTGCCATTTCTACGGAAGGAGCCACCATCGCGCGATCTACACCGCGCTCAAAGCGATAGCGTGAATCAGTCAAAATCTTCAGTTTTCTGCCTGTCATAGTAATGCTGATCGGGTCAAACACTGCTGATTCGATGAAGACGTTCTTTGTTATCTCCGTACATCCTGAGGCCATACCGCCAATCACACCAGCAATTGCTTGTGGCCCTGTATCATCTGCAACAACCAGCATCGACTCATCAAGTGTATAGGTATTACCGTCCAAAGCCTCGAGAGTTTCGCCATTTTTCGCATAGCGTACAACCACATTCCCGGTCAGCTTATCCGCATCAAAAACGTGCATCGGACGACCAATTGCATACGCAAGATAGTTTGTAATATCTACCAAAGCGGAGATTGGGCGCAAGCCAATGGCTTGCAAGCGTTGCTGCATCCAAGCAGGGCTTGGCCCATTGGTGACACCGGATACATAACGCCCAAGGAATAGGCTGCAATCACCTGAATCAAGCTTGACGGATATAGGGGAGGCTCCCTTTCCTTGGACTTCAGGAACCTTGGGAGGTATCAATGTGCCCACACCTGCAGCCGCAAGGTCGCGCGCGATTCCAAACGCCCCCAGGCAATCACCTCGGTTCGGTGTGATCTCAATTTCTAGCACCGGATCATCCAGCCCTGCTACATCAGAAAAAGGTGTCCCGATTTTCACGTCTTCAGCGATTTCAATAATACCGCCATCACTTTCATCCGACACACCCAGCTCGACCGTGGAACACAGCATACCATGGCTTTCTACACCTCGGATCTTACTGACTTTCATCTTCATCCCATTACTGGGAATGACCATGCCAGGTTTGGCCAAGACGGTCTTTAATCCTGCCCTAGCATTTGGCCCACCGCAGACAACCTGCAGAACTTCCTCACCTGTATTGACCTTGCACACCTTGAGGCGATCCGCATCTGCATGCTTTTCTGCTTCCATGATTTCAACCACATTAAAGCCTTGCAAGGCATCGGCTGGATTATGGACTTCATCAACTACTAGGCCCAACATAGACAATCGCTCGCTGACTTCTTCCAACGAGGCATTTGTATCCAGATAATCCTTGATCCAAGAAAGAGTAATCTTCATATAAATCGCTTCCTTATTGATTGGACATTAATGCTTGAAAGGCGGGAAAGCCAAAATGCTCGATCCAGCGGATATCACCTTCATAAAAGGCACGTAGATCGGGAATACCATATTTCAACATGGCAATGCGCTCGATTCCCATTCCAAAGGCAAAACCTTGATATATCGCGGGATCTAGCCCAGCATCTTTTAAGACATTCGGGTGCACCATGCCGCAGCCTAGGATCTCGAGCCATTCATCACCGTCACCGATTTTCACCGACTGACCTGTGCGTTTGCAGGCAATATCAACCTCGGCAGATGGCTCAGTAAACGGGAAGAAGCCAGGGCGAAAGCGCACCGGCAGCTCATCAACCTCAAAAAAGCGCTCACAAAATTCAATCAGGCACTGTTTAAGATGGCCCATGTGAATGCCTTCTTCAATAATCAACCCTTCGATTTGATGGAAGGTCGGTGTATGCGTCGGGTCCGAATCACTGCGATATGTGCGTCCTGGCGCTACAATACGAATTGGCGGCTTGGTTTTTGCCATTGTACGGATTTGCACTGGCGAGGTATGGGTGCGCAGTACCATCTTTGATCCATCTTCCCGATCAGGAAGATAAAATGTATCCATTTCTTGGCGCGCAGGGTGTTCAGCCGGAATATTCAAGGCTGTAAAATTATGATAGTCATCTTCGATATTTGGCCCCTCAGCAACAGCAAAGCCCATTTCCTTGAAGATATCGAGAACCTCGAACAGCACTTGGGAGATAGGGTGGACATGACCTGTATCCCGTGGGCGCGCTGGCAGCGTTACATCTACACGCTCGGTTTCCAGCCGTTGTTGCAGCAGAATATCTTCCAACGAGGTTTTCCGCTGGTCTATCGCGTCTGTTATTTGCATGCGCAGCTGATTCAGCTCTTGACCACGGGTTTTCCGCTGTTCAGGATCAAGCTTGCCCAATTCTTTCAGCATCAGTGATACCGATCCTTGCTTACCCAAAAGCCGTACACGAATCGAATCCAGAACCTGTAGATCCTCGGCTTGCTGAATATCTGACAACGACTGTTTTAAGAGTTCTTGCTCCATCGACCTATCAATAGTAATTTACCTTGCGTTTCTTATAGCACACACTCAGGCAACTTTACAAAGGGAAGAAGGGGGATGCGATTGTGCAGCGCGAATATAGTGTTTTTTGCGGCCTGCACATGATATGACTGAATACCATGTTTGATAGAATCACTGTTGAAATATCCACCGACGAGCATCGCTGGCGCATTGACAAGGCTCTTGCCACGCTGGCGCAAGACCTGTCGCGCACCCGAATAAAGGGATTGCTTTTAGACGGTCATATATCTCTTGATGGTGAACCCGTTTATGATCCTGCCCAAAAAGTTACTGCTGGTCAGGAATACACGATTGTCGTGCCTGACCTTACCGAAGGCCCGCCGCAACCAGAAAATATCCCCTTGGATGTTGTCTACGAAGATCAGGACCTTATTGTAATCAACAAGCCTGCAGGCATGGTTGTGCACCCTGCTCCAGGGCACAGCATGGGCACATTGGTAAATGCTCTGCTGCATCATTGCGGTGAATCACTCTCAGGCATCGGAGGGGTCAAAAGACCCGGCATTGTCCACCGCCTAGATAAGGACACCAGCGGCTTGATGGTAGTAGCAAAACATGACAAATCCCACAAAGGGCTAAGCGAGCAATTCGCTGATCGCACCCTCTCGCGCACGTATACAGCCTTTGTATGGGGTGTGCCCAAGCCACTGGCCGGCACGGTAGAAGGCAATATAGGCAGACACCCCAGAAACCGTAAAACGATGGCTGTTCTACAAGCAGGGGGAAGACCTGCGATCACACATTACGAAACCGAAGAAATATACGGGCTGACAGCTGCGCGCGTACGCTGCAAGCTTGAGACTGGCCGCACCCATCAGATACGTGTGCACATGACCTCGATTGGACATTCATTGATTGCAGATCCCGTCTATGGGCGGCAACCCAAGGGGACATCATTTGTGAAACTGGAAAATCGCCAAGCGCTTCATGCAAAGCAGCTGGAATTTATCCATCCGATGACTAAAGAAAAGATATGCCTGCAGGCTGATTTACCACAAGACCTTGTTAATCTTGAAGAAACGTTGCAACGTTAAGCTACGTGGACTTCATCATACCCCAACGCAGATCCTAGCTGACATTCAGCACAGACTAGATCTTCACTGACGTGATACGGGGCGCCAATTGTCCAGAAGCTATAAGTGCCAATGTTTTGGAATTCTTCTGCACTGACGGAGATAAAGATACGCTCAATCCCCTTGATTAACGAGTAGTTCGACAAGAAAACATGTAGCTGCTGATAAAAGCTTTCGCCAGCAAAGCGAAAGTTTTCTGCCAGCTCGATATGTGGCGATGTTTCATCCATATGGAAAAAGACTTGGCTGACTTGCCAGTATTTAGGATTAGCTTTAAACGGCTTTAAAACAGCCCCACCAGTTACTTCAAGACGATTGTCACGAAAATATAGATATGTTCCGCCCTTCAAGAAAAATTCTTTTTTTGTTGGATAGGCAGGATCTTTTTGTAAGGTCTCAATTAAGCGATTTACTGATTCTTTATCTAGACTATTATCCGTTGAAATAACTTTAAACAAAGCCGGTCTCCTAAACATCTTTTACCAAGTAGATATTAGTGATATAGTCACGATATATATTTATGCAAGAAAAATATACATTTTGTACATATGACTTATGTCTAAAGATCTCTTGTTTCTACAGTCTACTGATTCTATAGGCGAGCGCTTAAGGCTGCTGCGCACAGCTTGCCAGCTTAGCAGGCGTGAATTCAGTGAGCGTTCCGGCATACCAGAGCCTTCCCTTAGATCGTGGGAGTTAGACCTAAGCAATATATCCGAAAAATCCCTACTGAAATTGATTGAGGCTTTTGCGCAAGAAGGACTTCAAGTCGATTTAGGTTGGATTACCACAGGAGGTGGGGCACTCCCCGCCCCAAGCTCAGCCACATCAAGCCAGGCAAAATCTGCTGACATGAAAGCCGCTGAAAAGGTGCGAGAGTGCGCGGGGTTAGATATCGCTTTAGAAGTCATGGATACCAGCAATGCCCCAGCACTGAATCCAGGAGATGCGGTTCTAGGTGCAAAGCGTGATTTGCAGGATATCCTGCCGTCGCAAGAAGATCTCTATATTCTAGAGTTGGAAGATGGACTAAAAATCATCCGTCGCATCAGCCGTACTTACAAAAATCTCACCATGGATTTAAGCTCTATCAACCCTTCTGCCCCCTTGGAACATCAGCCCTATATACCTCGCGCTGTTATCAAGACAGCATACCTTGTCAAAGCAATCGTAAAAGGCTAGCCTGAAAGAAAAAAAGATCATCTATGGTCTACCTGTTCGACAATGTACCAGAGGGCGTATATTTTGGATTGCTATTGATCAGCATTCTGTTTCTGTGGTTATTTCCTAAGATATCCCTGCATGTTGCAGCCTTAGCCGTTGGGTATGGCTTGTATCTTGAGCGCATTACATTTTCAGGGGCAGCCATCATTGCAGGTGCCGTTTTATTGCTGCAGCTTTTTAAGCGAACCGATGACAAGCGTTTTACACAACCTGTGATCTTTCTGGCGTTGACAGCTTTGTTTATGATGGGATTCATGCATTATCTGCCGGGCTTCGACCACTGGCTGATGATTGAAAATTATCCTATCAGCATCGACAGCTACCCCTATCGCTTTTTCTTAAGCAGTGACAAGATCCTGTTTGCGATCTTGATAGCGGCAACAACCCTGAACCTGGCCCGAGAAAAGCTTGATTGGCAAATGGCGTTTCATGAAGCTTTTCTGCCAACCTTGCTGGTGTGCGCTGCCTTAATCCCCACGGTGACTATCTTCACAAATGTGACGCTCGATCCAAAAATGCCGGACATAATGGTTTTGTGGATGGTCATAAATTTCTTCTTTGTAGCCTTTGTCGAGGAAGCTTTTTTCCGTGGATTTGTCCAACGATATCTCTTCAAATGGCTAGGTCTGCCCTGGCAGTCGATATTCCTTTCAGCAACACTGTTTGGCCTTATGCACTATCACGGCGGTGCTTTTTATATGGGGATTGCCACACTTGCAGGCGTCGGCTATGGCATAGCCTATCAGCGTGGGCAGCGCCTAGAAGCCGCCATTATTGCCCACTTCACAGTCAACCTAATGCACGTTTTGATGTTTGATTATCCTGGACTGCTGCTGTCTGTACTTCCGAACGTGTTACGCGCTGGTTTAATCCCAGCCTAACACGCTGATCCCAACCAGCCTCGTGCCAAGTGGCCTCGATCCCATCAGCTGATACCGAATGAACCGTCAAAAAGGCTGGTGATTGCTTGGCTCCTATGCGCACTCCATTCACCCATACAGTCCAATTATCGTCGTCTATCATCATTATTGCTTGCAAATGCAACTGTGGCTCCTGTGAAATTGCAGCAGCCGGGACGAAGGCCTCTGATTGCTCCATCAGCGAGAATGATGCTTCCGGGTGCACTAAAGCTAAGTGCGGATTAGCGCAAGCCTGAAACACCACTAACCCCAGTAAGGTTGATAATAGTTTACTCATATTGCATCCTTTGCTGTATACCAATCTGCTTTTAATATTCCATGGATTTGCCCCGAGCCATCTTTACGCCCAAGGCTGAAGCCAGAAGTTTTCAA
>JBMYXZ010000017.1:0-3520 GCA_049608925.1 Alphaproteobacteria bacterium
TTTCTGCAGCTGAGTATGCCTGAGAGTGGACTCCGTGAACAAGTCACGGAGCGTCTGAGTGTGGGGTAGAAGGATGAAAAAATCCAGAAACACTCATTACAAAAAGTATTTCGAATTTTAGCTAATTTTAATGCTTACTTTATTCCTGATGACGGAAAATGGATGTTAGGGTGAATTGCTAACTGAAGATCTAATGAATTTGCAAGCACTGGTAAAGCACTATGTGGCTAAGCCAAATGAATTCGTAGAAGTCGATACTCCCAGCAGTCAAGAAGGATGGTTGCTAGTCGATGATCTCGTGCAGGCCGAGCAAGAAAAAGCAGACCAGGGTGCCTCTAAGCAACAAGTTAAGGCATCTTATGTTGAGCTTGATGATGAGCTAACACGTCAAGATGGTGATCAGTCAGGGCCGGTTGTGGTTATTACCAATACAGCTACCAACGATGCAATTCTGCAGATGGAGGCAGGTCTGCTGGGGATAGGGGGCGATGATACCAGCATTACGATGGAATCTGACGCAACCGTGCAGGATGCACCAACGACCCTTGAAGAAATGTTGCAGAATGTTGTTGATGTTCAAGAAATAGATGTTGAGGAACAAAAAACACTGGAAGATTATCAAGCCGATGCGCATGTAAGCGAAGGGTTTGACACTGATATTGTTCGCCTTCTGTTGGAAAAGCATACTCGCGAGCTTGAGGAGCAACAAGATTTAGGTGCTCAAAGCCAAGGGGCTCAAAAGACGGCAAACTTCTTTGGCGAGCGCTTTTATAAGGAAGACTTCAGTATCAAGGCAAATAATACAGATACCCTTAAAAAAGACTTTAGTATGTCAGAAAATAGTGCTTCAGCGTCTGATTCAGTATCTGAGGGCTTTCAAGCTGTTGTTGATGGTTTTGATGCAGAAGTGCAAATTGAGCCGCAACAGAAGTTTGAACCCGAACCAGAGCCCGAACCAGAGCCCGAATCTATCAACAATGGCCCAACACTTGTCAGCTCTATTGCTGATGTCACTGTGCGGGAAGGTAAAAGTAATAATATCGATGTATCATTGAATTTCACAGATGCTGATTTAGCCGCAGGTGACGCGCTAACCTATTCAGCTAAACTGAGTAATGGGAACCCTCTGCCCTCATGGTTATCTATTGATCCAGTCACAGGCGTTATTTCAGGGGCACCTGCAGATGGTGACAGCGGAAGTTACGATATTGTTATCACCGTTACCGATAGTGAAGGGGCAACCGCTTCAGACACATTTACGTATACCGTTCAGGATGTGATTTTTGGCACTGAAAATCAAGACTCTCTGACAGGTACACTGGGGGCAGATATTATTGAAGCCCTTGGGGATAATGATACAGTGTCTGGTGATTCAGCTGGCCACTTGCACACCCAAATAGCTGGTGACGATATTATTGAAGGCGGCGCCGGTAATGATGCGATCTATGGTGATGCGGCGTTCGATATGATGTATTCAGTTGGCGGTGATGACACGATCGATGGCGGCAGTGGAAATGATGTCATAATAGGTGATGCTGGTGGTGCCACGGGCTCTGCATATGGTGGCTCTCTAGTTTCAAGTGTTGGTGGAGATGACATAATTCACTCTGGCGATGGTGATGATGTTATCATAGGAGATGCCAAAAATTTCTTATGGTACGGCTCGAAAGGTGGCGACGACTATATTGATGCCGGGGCTGGGGATGACTTTATTTTTGGTGATTCAGGCTCGCACATGTTAGATACTTCTGAAGGTGGTGATGATACTATCTTGGGCGGTGCTGGCAACGATACGATTTTCGGTGATACAGGCGGCTCAGACAACGGCCTCGGTGGTGATGACTTTATCGATGGCGGCGCTGGAGTTGATACAGTATACGGCCAGTCTGGCGATGATACCATTGTCTATGATGCTATTGATGCTTTGATGGATGGTGGCGCAGGCTTTGATACTTTGGACGTAAATGGTACGGGCCTGGTCGACCTTAACAACGTATCAAAAATTGAAAAAGTTGATTTGGATAATGGCCTATCGAACACAGTCAATCTGACCTCCAGTGATGTTTTAA
Organism: Alphaproteobacteria bacterium; assembly: GCA_049608925.1. Taxonomy (GTDB): domain Bacteria; phylum Pseudomonadota; class Alphaproteobacteria; order JAGOMX01; family JAGOMX01; genus JBMYXZ01. The sequence continues at coordinate 2,070 of JBMYXZ010000017.1, forward strand.
GCATGGCGCCTACAAACAATACCCTTATTTTTGATGGCGATGGCTCGGATACGATTAATTTGGATACGGGCCAATGGGTGCTGGATAACAATGCGGCGCCTCCACCCCCAGGTGCAGTAGCTGGTGAATACGAAACATATGTTAGTCAAACTGATGGTGCGATTGTTCAGATCGAAACAGGGGTAGCCGTAAACGTCAATGATCCCGGTTAACAGCACATTTCAAAAATATACGAATTGACAGAGGTGTATCCAACCGTATATGAGTGAGTGTTAGTAATCTTATATAGGATACCTGAATGATTATCGGAGTTCCAAAGGAAATCAAAAACAACGAATATCGTGTTGGACTCGTACCTTCAAGCGTGCGAGAGCTGGTACATCATGGCCATGAAGTCGTCGTTGAGATGCTGGCAGGCCAGGGCATCGGGTTTGATGATGCCGCCTATGAGGCAGCAGGTGCAAAGATTTTGCCCACTGCCAAGGAAGTGTTTGACACAGCTGATATGATCGTCAAAGTCAAGGAGCCTCAGCTTAGCGAATGCGCCATGTTGCGCAAAGGTCAGATTCTGTTTACCTTCTTGCATTTGGCACCAGACCCCGAGCAAACCAAAGCTCTGGTTGATTCTGGCTGTCACGCTATTGCATATGAAACAGTTACAGACCGCTTTGGCAGGTTGCCTTTGTTGGCGCCTATGAGCGAAGTAGCTGGGCGTATGTCTGTGCAAGTCGGAGCTAATCATCTTGAAAAACTAAACGGCGGTGCAGGGATCCTGCTAGGCGGTGTTCCAGGGGTTGCACCAGGACGCGTTACCATTATCGGTGGTGGTGTTGTCGGTATGAATGCAGCGCGCATGGCTGTTGGTCTTGAAGCAGAAGTCGTGATCATTGATCGTTCTATCCAGCGTTTGCACGAGCTGGATCTACACTTTGGTCCAAAGATCAAAACCATTGCTCCAACGCGGGATTCTGTTGAAGAATATGTGACGACTTCAGATCTTGTTATCGGTGCCGTCTTGGTAGCCGGTGCGGCGGCCCCTCGCGTGGTGACACGAGATATGGTGTCCAAAATGCGCCCAGGGTCAGTGCTGGTTGACGTGGCAATTGACCAGGGTGGTTGTTTTGAAACCAGTAAGCCTACGACGCATACAGATCCAACATATGTGGTTGACGATGTCGTACATTACTGCGTGACCAACATGCCTGGTGCTGTTCCGCGCACGTCTGCAATTGCTTTGAACAATTCTACCTTGCGTTATGTTCTAAGCATTGCGGCTAATGGCTTTAAAGATGCATTGCGCAGCGATCTACATCTGCGGGAGGGATTGAACGTCTCGATGGGGCAGATCACCTATGAAGCTGTTGCTGAAGCTTTGAACATGGACTATAAGCCAGCCATGGAGATGTTGGCTTAAGCCTGTTTCCCTGGTGGAGCCTGAAAGATGGCTCCAC
>JBMYXZ010000017.1:3530-17804 GCA_049608925.1 Alphaproteobacteria bacterium
TAGCCATAACTAGTATATCAACAAAATAAATATTGATGGTGCAGGGAATGGTTCGGCAATTCGTTTGGGTGATAGTCTTTTCATTACTTCTTGTCACGCATGAAAGTGCTGCATACAATTTGCAAGCTGGGGCGGAAACATTGCATGTTGATATTCCGTCATCTTGGGCTTTAGGATCCAGCCGCGAGACATCCTCAGAAAAAATCTACAAATTTATCCCTTCGAACGTATCTATGCAAAACTGGGATCAGATGATTATTGTGCAGCAAATCATTGATGCCGGTATGAAGACACCCGTTGATCATGCGAGCCAAATTCAGCAGGCCTATCAGGATTTTTATCAGTCAGTTGAAACCCACCCAGTTGGAATGCGGAATGATTCAGGCTTTCCGACAACATTGTTGATTGCATCTTGTCTGAAAAGTGAAAGCGAGATGCATTACATCATGACAAAGATCATCAAAGGCAAGCGCAGCATGTTCGTTGTGCAGCGTCTGGTACGTTTTGATCCTAGCAAACAATTCATGCCTTCTCGTCGTGACTTTCGCGAAAATATTCTACCGATTATGCAAACAGCGCGGCTTTTGAAAGAAGATCGCGCCTAAGGCCACAATTCCTAAGATATAGCAATAATGCACATTCAGCAGGATATCGATTGGTGAAGCGCCTGAAAAGGCCCCAGCCAGCAGTATTTGCGCACTGTAGGGCAAGATCCCTTGGAACACACAAGAGAAAATATCGATAAGGCCGGCAGATCGCCAAGCGGGGATGTTGTTGCGTTTGGCAATTTGCCGTGCTGCATCGCCACAGATCAAGATAGCAACCGTGTTGATAGCCGTGCAAATGTCTGCAATGCTGACCAGAACGCTGATGCCAAACTCGCCCGCACGTGCGGAATTTTCTTTGCCAGATAGCTTGCGTGTGATGCGCGCAATGACCTCGATCAGATAGTCTATGCCTCCTTGTTGGCGAACTAATTCTCCCAGGCCACCGATCATCATGGATAGATAGAATATCCAGCTCATGTCATCGAACCCTTTGAAGATTTTTTGGGCAAAGAATAACAAAGTAAAGTCCTCGATCATGACCAGACCAATGCCACCTGCCAATAGGATGCCTAGCAGCAGGACGATCAGAACGTCCATTCCAGTCAGCGCGAGGCCCAAGACCGCCACGTATGGCAGTATCTTTAGAAGGTGGTAGTCTCCAATGTCTCCTGCGCTGCCAGTTTCGCCTAATAGCAGCAGCACGATAACGGTAATGATAACGGCCGGCAAGGCGATTGCCGCATTAAAGCGGAACTTATCTTTCAATTCAGCTTGTTGGGTTTTGGCGGCCGCAATGGTGGTGTCAGAAATCATGGAGAGGTTGTCGCCAAACATGGCACCTCCTACAAGAGTGCCCATAGCTACAGGGACTGAGATCCCAGTTGATTCTGCGACCCCAAGGGCAATGGGGGCTACTGCAGCAATTGTTCCCATAGCGCTGCCCATAGAGACCGAGATAAAAGCAGCACTGACAAAGATGCCAGGCAGCAACCATATGCCAGAGATAAACTGCAACGCAAAATTAACCGTCGATTCAATGCCACCGATGGCCGCTGATACTTGGCTGAAGGCGCCCGCCAGCAGGTATATAAAGCACATCGTGATCATAGTGGGATTGCCAGCGCCGGTGATAAGGTCTCCCATACGGCCTTCCCAATCCTTGGGGGAAAGCAATAGGGCCAGGACGATAGCTGGTATGATTAAGACCGTCGGTGATACTTGATAAAAGGGTTTATCATAACCGATGATTGATAAAGCAATTCCTGTGCCAACAAAGCAAAAGACAAATAGCAGCAAAGGAGTTAGGGCGATGGACGGTCTTCGCGTTACGATAGATTTGGGTTTCATAAATATCCACTGGAAATAAAAAATTTCTATATAATTGAATGCTAGCGCAGTTTACAGTGCTTGTAAAATTCTAAAAAGATGATAATTTTAGCATTATTTATTAAATTGGGTGTTTATGATGTGTATTTTAAGATTATTGATAATGGTTTTACTGGTAGGGTTCTGTTCAGAGGCTTATGGTTCCAATCAAGATGCTTTCGAGACGTATGAAGAATGCGCTGAGGCTCTTTCAACACAAAAAAATATTAATATTCCGCTTGATGGGGATCTTTTCATGAGATTGTTAAAAACTGATAGTGCCAAGCTTATCACGTGGAGTTCAAAGGCAAGCGCGCAAGCAATATACGGCGATGTTTACCAACATAGAAGTGGGATAATGGTAAATATTCTTCTTCAGGCCTGTTCGCAAAAAAAGCTTAAGTATATTCCTACAAGAAGGATTAATGAATGGGCGATTTGCCATGTGGGGGCACTCGAGTACCAAATTGCATCTCTAAAGTAATTTGGGCGTGTTAGTTGCGACCGTCCAACACCGACAGCAGCTTATCGTATGTCAAAATCTCTGGTAGCACGATTCCTTCTGGATTTTCAGGTGAGAAGATGATGTTCAGGGGGACACCGGCCCGCTGATATTGTTGCATAAAGGCTAAGATCTTATCATCACGCTGGGTCCAGTCGGCTTGCATCAGGACAATATTATATTGGTCAAAAAGCTTTTCCGTCGCATCGGTTTCAATGGTGTTGACCTTGTTAAACTTGCAAGTCAGGCACCAGTCCGCAGTAATATCTAGGAAAACGGTGTTACCTGATTGAACATGTGCTTGTATCAGGTTTTCATCAAATACTTCCCAACAATATCTTGAGTTATTGGAATACAATTGTGGCTGGGGTGTGTGTATGGGTAGACCAGGCAGGACAGCAAGCAGTGTAAGGCTTAAACCACCTGCATAAGCAGCCAATTTTCCGCGTTTACGCAAGGCTATTGCTACAGCTGAAATCACAAACAGACCTAGTGATAAATATAGATATAACTGACCCAGGTTGCTGCCCAGAAGCCACATTAGCCACAAACAGGTTACGAACATCCCAACTGCCAAGACGCGCTTGAAAGTGGTCAACCATTGCCCTGGTTTAGGAAGACGAAAAGGGGTGTAGGGCAGCACCACATAAGGAAAGCCAAACCCCAGGCCAGCCGATAAGAATATAGCCAGAATACAGACGGTATCTTGTGAGATGGCAAAGCCAACTGCTGCGCCCAAGAAAGGTGCTGTACAGGGGGTCGCCAGCAACGTTGCAAACAGGCCAGAGATAAATTCTTTTGGGGCGGAGACCTTATGCTTTAAGTCAATATTTGGGACGTACCCTACTTCAAACAAGCCCCACAAGTTCATGGAGAAAACGGCGGTTAGCATAACCATGAATGAAATAAAGTATGGCTCTTGGAAGTGAAAGCCCCAGCCTACAGCAATTCCAAGTGTTCTAAGGGCAGAAACTGACAGAGCAATTAGGCCAAAGGATACCATGACACCCGCCAGTGTCCATCGACAGCGTTGGTAGATTTCCATTCTTGATGCGCTCGTGAAAGTGACCAGTTTCATGGATAAAATTGGCAACACGCAGGGCATCAGATTTAATATTAGCCCGCCTGCAAAAGCAAATAGCATCATCCATAAAAGCGTGGAAAAGTCATCGGCTTCATCGATTTCTTCCATCTCTTCTGAGATGAACTCGGCATATACCGTGGGGCTTTTGGGCCCCGGGGGTAAGGTAAAGCTGATATCGCGGGTGACAGGAATGCATAATGTTCCACAGGCAACTAATGAGACGCTACCTTCCAGCACCACAGGCTTGCTTGAATCGATAACTTTTACTGAAATTGGGACGATAACCTCGCCTTGATATCCCAGGATTGGGCCAAGCGGAGTGGACAGAGACATTGGTGTCGGCCAATGCAAACTAATTGCAGAAATATTTTCTTGTGTTGTCCAGGTGATCTCGGGCGCCTCGGCCAAATCTTCCTCTTGAGGAGACTGAACCTTATAGCCTGAGTCTAGCTTTATCAGAAGTCCCAATGTTGCAACACCCGAGTCTCCGATGGCATCGTATTTGGAGATGATCTCGATCTCCGCAGGATTATCAAAGCTTGCTAGGGCCTGTACGCAGGTGCAAATACTTGCTAAAATAAATATCGAAAGTAGTTTTGCAGTCTTGATGGGCGTCATTCGCCTGATCTCGGATTGTTGCATCTGCTAATAATATACACGAAAGAATGGTATGGCTGAAGACTCTGGTGACAAAGAATATTTAACAGGCAAACTGATTGTAGCAATGCCTAATATGACGGATCCGCGCTTTGCAAATTCTGTGATATTTATCTGTGGGCATGACAAATCAGGGGCAATGGGCTTGGTTATCAATCGGTTGGTTGAGACGCTGACATTCTTTGGTCTTATGGAACAACTGAATATTCCCGTGGACCCTAATATTCAAGACAGGCCAATTAATTATGGAGGCCCTGTGGAAATGGGGCGCGGATTTGTTCTGCATTCATCCGATTACATGCATGAATCATCTGTATCCATTGCTGAAAACGTGGTCTTGACGGCTACTGTTGATATCCTGCGAGACTTGGCGCAAGGTGGTGGCCCAGAGCGCTGCTTGCTGGCTTTGGGATACGCAGGCTGGAGCCCCGGCCAATTGGAAAAAGAAATCCAGAATAATGGGTGGTTAGAGGTCGAAGTCGATGAAGAGTTGATCTTTGAGACTCGCCTAGATCATCGCTGGCGCGAAGCGCTCGAGAAAATCGGCGTTGACCCTGCAATGCTATCAGCTAGCGCAGGGCATGCTTGACGCATTACCTAACAAGCTTTCAAGCTCGGTATACTCAGGCAAATCATGAACGGGCCCCATTGCTGCGATTGTTGGTTTACTTGAGAAGATCTTTTGAGCCACTCTTAGCAACGCCTCTGCATCTACAGCATCGATTCTGTCAATTAATTCAGCACGCGGTATAGGCCTGCCAAAAAATGTCATGTGCTGGGCTAGTTGCTCGGCGCGGTTGCTCATGCCCTCTAGTCCCATCATCAGGCCTGCTTTCATCTGAGAACGTGCGCGCTTGATTTCGTCTTCAGGGATTGGCGTGTTGGCAATCTTTTGTATCTCATTGCAGATAACCGGCATCATTTCTTTGACATGATGCCCTGCAGTTCCGGCATAGACACCAAACAAACCGGTATCTACAAAGCTGGATTTAAAGGCATACACCGAATAGACCAATCCACGCTTTTCGCGTACTTCTTGGAATAGGCGAGATGACATACCGCCACCCAGTATTGTCGCCAGGATCGATGCGGCATAATAGTCAGGATCATCAAGAGATACGCCCTCAAAGCCCATGACGATGTGCGCTTGCTCAAGATCTTTGATTTGACGAAAGTCTCCGCCCACATACGAAACGTCTTCAGTAGGCTGCTGAGTCTTATGGGGGAAGCCACCAAAATGTTCTTTTGCCAGTTGCATGACGTGATCATGATTCGTATTGCCTGATACGGCGATAACGATGTTGCCACCCGTGTAATGCTGGCGCATATAGCTCTTCAGGGTTTCTGCAGAAACCGATTTGATTACATCCGCCGTGCCCAAAATCGGCAGGCCTAGATTTTGACCAGGGAAAGCCGTTTGCTGGAAGTGATCAAAGATAATATCGTCAGGCGTATCCTGGCTTTGCGCAATTTCTTGCAGCACAACGTCGCGCTCGCGATCAAACTCGGCGTGCTCAAAAGCAGAATCTTGCATGATGTCGGCTAGTACTTCCATCGCCAAAGGAATATCTTCTTTCAGGACGCGGCCATAGAAAGCGGTGAACTCACGCGCTGTGGCAGCATTTAGATGCCCACCAACAGCCTCGACGCTTTCGGCAATTTCTTTTGCTGTACGGGTCGGGGTGCCTTTAAAAGCCATGTGCTCGATAAAGTGCGCGGCACCAGTGATTTCGATGGGCTCGTGACGCGAGCCAACATTCACCCAAATACTGATAGCGGCGGTTTCTACACGGTCTACTGCGTCCGTGATAATGCGAATGCCATTCGGCAAAGAAGAAATACTTGTGGTCATCTAGAAATACGCTTTTTCGATCTTGATCGATCTTTATAATAATGTCTTACATAAACTATATAGATAATTAACATACAAAAAGCTAGTAAAAACCATGTGATAGCATATTGCAGGTGATTATTAGCCAGGTGAAGAGCAATATTAACAGGCACAGGATAGGTGTCTACATCCGTGTCAGACTTCTCAAGAACATAAAATGGCAGCAGATTATCTGCCACTTCATCATCTAGATCATCATAGTAGTTCTTGATTTCAGCGACGTTTAAATAGTTTATGGTTTCATCTGCAAAGGTGTTTGTCGGCATCACCATTGGAACTTTTTGATCCAGACGTACGAATCCCGTAAAGGTCACTTCCTCGTCAGTTATTTCTAGCTCTGGATCACCTTTTTTGATGTTCGAGGGAACCCAGCCGCGGTTGACCAGTAAATACTTGCCTGAATGAAGCTTAATCGGGGTGATGATATGATCCCCGCTAAGGCCCTCATTAGTGCGTGGGGTCAGTCTTAGCTCAAGATCATGACGGAACGTCCCTTCGATATGGACTTTCTCCAGTTCAATGGATTCCATGTCGTTGAACTTAACGATGAATTCATTGATTGAGCCATAACTGTTTGGGTTGTCATCGCTGACATGCTCGATCAACATTTCCTTCCATTCTTTGCGGTCTAATTGCCAAAACCCTAGTGTGCACAAAACCAGCAACACTAGGGCTGTAAAGATAGAAGCAAACGGAACGGCGTATGATTTATTGTTCAAGCGGATCCCCACCAGTAAATGCTGACGAATAGGAACAGCCAGACAACGTCGACAAAGTGCCAATACCATGCAGCTGCTTCAAAGCCGAAATGGTCATCAGCTGTAAAGTGAGATTCGCGTCCCCGGAACCAGCATACTGCCAAGAAAATCGTTCCAATCAGAACGTGGGCACCGTGAAATCCTGTCGCCATGTAGAATGTTGACGGATAGATTCCTTCGTCAAACGCAAAAGCGGCGTGGCCGTATTCGTACGCTTGGACGAATAGAAATACCACCCCTAAGATGACGGTGTAGCCCAGCTTTTTAAGGAATTCCTGTTGTTTGTTTTCAAGCAGGTCGAAGTGTGCCCACGTAATTGTGGTGCCAGATAGCAACAAAATCAGTGTGTTTAGATATGGCAGGCCAAACGGATCGAGGGTTTCTATTCCCTTAGGTGGCCAGACACCACCTGTGGCTTCGGTCGGAAAGATACTGGCGTTAAAGTATGCCCAAAAGAAGGCTACAAAGAAGAATACTTCCGACAGAATGAACAGTGCCATACCGTATTTCAAGCCATGGCGGACCTGAATTGTATGATCTGTTTTGGACTCTTTGACAACATCACGCCACCAGCCCCAGCATGTATACAGCAGAAGGCCAATGCCACCGAAAAACAGCCATGAACCCTGTTCCTGCATGTACATAATGGCACCAAGAGCCAAAACAAATGCTGAGATAGAACCGACGATCGGCCATGGGCTTGGTTCGACGATATGATACGGATGGGTTACACCCGATGTTTTTTGGGTCATTTTTTTATCCCCGTTCGATTTGCTTGGACCATCGACTTTCTTTGTTGGCATCTTTTGACCACCATGTCATCAAGCTTGAAGCAACCATGGGTTTGAACTCCGGATGACCGAATTTATCCCAATGGGCCAAGTTATTCACATCCCTATAACCGAATGATATCACATTTATACCCCACATGAGAACCCGGTCTAATGCCCAAGCAGCATTTTTAAGTGTTTCGCGGTCCTTCGCGGTCGCGATGACGTTGCATAAGTGGTCAACAGCGGGGTTTTTGATGCCTGGGTAATTACGGCTTCCTTGCTCATCAGCGAATTGTGATCCCCAATAAAACTGTTGTTCACGCCCGGGAGACAAAGAGTTGCTCCAAGAGTTGATAATGACATCAAAATCAAAGGCCAAACGGCGCTGCTCGAACGAGGCTGCTTCGACAGTACGGATTTTCGCTGTGATCCCCAGCCTTTTTAAGCTTCTTTGAAACGCAAGTGCGACCTTTTCCATGTCTGGACGATACAGCAGTATTTCCATTTCAAAAGGCTCGCCGGCAGCGTTTACCAGCTGGTTGTTTTGAATGTGCCATCCGGCAGCAGCCAGCAGATCCTTTGCACGCTTTAAGTTCTTGCGGTTATTACCGGTGCCATCTGACTTAGATGGGTTATATTCTATTGTAAAGACTTCTTCTGGCAGGTCTTTGCGAAATGGCTCGAGCAGGGCAAGTTCTTTTCCCTGAGGAATGCCACGCGCTGCCAGATCGGTATTATCGAAAAAGCTGCGGGAGCGTTTGTGTTCACCATAAAATAAGTTCTTGTTGATCCAGTCGTAATCAAACGCCAACTCAAGAGCTTGGCGAACACGGCGGTCCTCAAATTGTGGTCGGCGACGGTTCATGACAAAACCTGTCAGCGGCACAGGGCGAGAATGCTTGATGGTTTCTTTGATAACTTTGCCATCTTGCACGGCTTTAAAGTTATATGCTTGCCTCCAATGCATTGGATTTGCTTCAGCTTTAACATCATATGCGCCGGCTTTGAAAGCTTCCCGCAGGACTGAGTCAGTGCGATAGTAATCGTATCGAACATTCTCAAAGTTATACATGCCAGCAAGCTTTGGGTTCGTCCAACCCCAATAGTTCTTGCGGCGCTCATAGGATATTGAATGACCCATGTCAACTTTGGCAATCTTGTAAGGACCACTTCCTGGTACTTCCGTCATATTGACTTTCTCAAAGTCTTTGCCTTCCAGGGCGTGTTTTGGCAAAACAGACATTAGCCCAATCAGCAAGGGGAGCTCGGGGTCATAGGCATCTTCGCCGTCAATTTTCTTCAGCAAGAACAACACGCGATGAGGTGACAAAATCTTCACTCGCTGAACACGGCCATAGAACAGACGCATGTTGGGGCGACCCTTTTCCTTCAGAGTCTTATGCGTAAAAGCAACGTCATGGGCTGTGACAGGGATGCCGTCGCTCCAGCGCGCACGTGGGTTTATGTTAAAGATAATCCAGGATCTGTCATCGGCAACTTCAATGCTTTCCGCGATGCGGCCATACAGTGTGAAGGGCTCGTCTTTGGCGCGCACCATCAGTCTTTCAAAAACCAATGGCGTGTCAAATAGGCTGAGTCCGCCGGGGGCAAGGCCCTTGGTGACAAAAGGATTGGTGGTGTTAAACGTTCCCAAGGCACCCATGATTAACTCTCCGCCAAGGGGCGCATCCGAGTTGACGTATTCAAAGCTATCTTCCGCACCATATTTCGGTGTGCCATGCATCGCAATGCCGTGGGTTGGTGTACCTCGATACGTTTTTGCAAGACATGGTACCGCCAGTAAGACGAGTAAAAAAGCGACGGAAAAATTTTTAATCATTGTACACCCCAGACATTAGTGATTTTCATCAGGTTTTTTGATAGTACTAAAATAGGAATAGGTCAAGAAAAGAAGCCATGGATAAGTTTGATACAATTATAGTAGGCGGCGGCCCAGTTGGAGGAAGCCTAGCAATTGCATTAGCCAAAGCGGGCCTGCAGGTAGCTGTTGTTGAACGTGTTAACGAGATTCCAAAAGGATCTGAAGGACGCGCATTGGCAATATCGCATGGATCGCACAATGTCTTTCGCGGGATTGATTTGTGGCAGCATGTAGAAGATCACGCGCAACCCATACATGATATTCGCGTAACCGATGGAGATGCGCCATGGTATATTCACTATGATCCTGAATCTATAGGGAATCATCCTCTAGGATATATGATCGAATTCCAGTTCCTCGCCCCGAAAATCATGGAGGTTGCGCAACAGCAAAAGAACATTAAGTGGTTGGCGCCAGAAGAAGTGACGTCATTTAACCGAGATGGGAATGGTGCTGAAGTGCACTTGGCCTCTGGTAAGACCATCGTTGCGCCTCTGTTGGTGGCCGCAGACGGAAGATTTTCGAAGATACGAGAATCCGTTGGTTTCAAGGTGACGCGTTGGCAGTATGGCCAGAAAGCTTTGGTTTGTGTGGTAGAACATGAAAAGTCTCACAACGGGCAGGCTTTCGAAGGGTTTTTACCCGAGGGACCTTTTGCCATGCTGCCGATGAAAGGCAACAGATCATCTATCGTCTGGATGGAAGAAGCCAGCGCAATTGATAGGTACCTCGAATATGATGATCAGGCCTTGGCAGCAGAAATCCAACGTCGTTTTGGCGATGACTATGGGACGTTGAAAGTCGTCAGCAAACGCTGGAGCTATCCACTAGGTGTGCACTTTGCCCATGAATACATTGATAATCGCTTGGCTTTGGTGGGAGACGCCGCCCACAGTATACACCCTGTTGCAGGCCAAGGCTTGAACCTTGGAATTCGTGATATGGCTGCCTTGGCTGAGATCATTGTCGAGACGCATCGCATGGGATTAGATATTGGCGGTCACACAGCCTTAGAGCGTTATCAGCGCTGGCGTCGTTTTGACAATATGACAATGATGGCGGTCACCCATGGACTGGTGAAATTCTTTGGTCTACAATCAGCACCAGTTCGATTGGTACGCGGATTAGGTTTTCGCGCCATAAATGCCTTGCGCCCTGTCAAAAGGCACTTTATGCAACACGCCATGGGTGTGTCAGGAGAACTGCCAAAATTAGTAGCTGGTGAAGGATTATAAAAGATGCGCAAACGCGTTCAACCAAAAGCACATACAACATTGCTGCCACCCGCGTTGGTGGAATTTTTAAAGCACCGCTGGGATGACCTTGTCGGGCTGACATTCTTTCTAATTGGGGCGTATATTGCTGTTGCGCTATATTCTTACGACCACACGGACCCTTCCTGGAACACGGCTGTAGAAGGAGGTGTTGAAAATATTATGGGGGCTTATGGCGCGGTCATCGCCGATGTTTTCACCCAGTACTTCAGCTTTGCCAGCGTTCTGATAGTTGCTGCTTTGGTGTCGTGGTGCCGCATCAAAATGCAACATCGCACAATTGCCTTGCTGTGGCTGCGGGTGTTGTTGGTGCCAGTGACAATGGCTGTGCTGTGTTTGGTGTTGAGTGTCCTTACAGACTCTCTGGGCGGCGCCCTTGGGCATATGATATACACGACGATTCATAGCTTTGTGCCGTTTACATATCGCTTTTGGGTTGATAGTGCCATCGTCTTATTAGGATCTGGATTGTTCCTTTCAGCAGCAGCTTTTGTGATGGCAATGTCTTGGCAAGAATGGACGCAGTTAGCGGCTAAGTTGTCTGCCATGGCTTTATGGGTTTATAAGCTAATCGCAAACATGATCACAAAACTCTCGCAAGGGACTGAAGCCCCGTCACGCTCGGTGCCAGTGCGACAGGAAGCTGCCCCGCTTGATCTCGATTATCCTAAGGTAGAAGAAGACAGCCGCCCGCATGAGCTGGCGTTTGCAGAAGATGTAGACGAAGATGAAATTGCTATAGCTCCACTAGATCTGCAAGGGGGAGAGAATTATCAGCTGCCACCATTAGATCTACTTGCCAAAGGGCAGGGCAGCGGTGCGCAAGCGGTCGATAAAGTGATGTTGGAAGAAAATGCGCTGCAGCTGAAGAAGGTTCTAAACGACTTTGGGATCCGAGGGGATATCACCGAAGTGCGCCCTGGGCCGGTTGTAACGCTTTATGAACTGGTGCCTGCACCTGGTATTAAATCATCGCGTATCATTGGTTTGGCAGATGATATTGCGCGCTCGATGTGTGCTGTTTCAGCCCGTGTAGCAGTAGTTCCAGGCCGCAACGCAATAGGAATTGAGCTGCCAAATGACACACGTCAGACAGTCTTTTTGCGCCAGCTTCTGGCCAGTCAAGAATATGAACGCTCGGGCGCTGGTCTGGCTGTTGCATTGGGCCAAGACATATCCGGCACACCGGTTGTTGCAGATCTTGCGCGTATGCCGCACTTATTGGTTGCGGGTACAACAGGATCCGGTAAGTCTGTTGGTGTGAACAGCATGATCTTGTCGTTGGTGTTTAGGCTGCCGCCTGATCGTTGTAAGCTGATCATGATTGATCCAAAGATGTTAGAATTATCTGTTTACGATGATATTCCCCATCTGCTGACGCCGGTGGTTACAGATCCGAAAAAAGCAGTTGTTGCGCTTAAGTGGACGGTTAAAGAGATGGAAGATCGTTACCGCGCAATGGCAAAGCTGGGCGTGCGAAATATCCTGGGCTATAACCAGAGAATTTCCGAGGCAAAAGCTAATGGCGAGACAATCACACGTGAAGTCCAGACAGGGTTTGACCCCACCACGGGCAAGCCGATATTTGAAACCCAGCCGCTTGAACTAGAGCCTCTGCCATACATTGTTGTCGTCGTTGATGAAATGGCAGACTTGATGCTGGTGGCCGGTAAAGATATTGAAGCCGCGGTGCAAAGGCTCGCCCAGATGGCGCGAGCCGCAGGTATCCACTTGATTATGGCAACTCAGAGGCCGTCGGTGGATGTGATCACCGGTACGATTAAAGCAAACTTTCCAACACGTATCAGCTTTCAAGTGACGTCGAAAATTGACAGCCGTACTATTCTGGGCGAACAGGGTGCTGAGCAGTTGCTAGGCATGGGTGACATGCTGTATATGGCTCCTGGTGGGCGCATTATCCGTGTACACGGCGCCTTTGTTAGTGACAAAGAAGTTGAAAACGTTGTGCAGTATCTTAAGACGCAAGGCCAGCCATCATACATAGATGATGTCACTGTTGATGAAGAAGATGCTGGGGCAACAGTTGGTGGCAGCGGAGACGATCTGTATGATCAAGCGGTGCAGTTGATCTTGCGCGAGCAAAAAGTATCAACCAGCTTTATCCAGCGACACCTCCAGATTGGCTACAATAGGGCCGCTAGAATTGTGGAGAAGATGGAAAAAGAAGGTGTCGTTAGCCCCGCAAATCGCACTGGAAAACGTGAGATATTAATGGGCTAGAAGGGTGATGTCGTTGCCTAAGGTGTTTTTTAAAATCATTCTTTGTGTGTTGCTTGCTAGTGGGCTTGCGGCTTCTAAAAACCCTGATGGTTTGCAGGGCAATTTGAATCTAAAGATTAGTCCGGGGTCAATAGAAGATGTTAATGAACTTCTAGAAAATACCGGATTGCTGACCTCAAAACTTCACCAGCAGACGCAGAGAAATCAAGAGCTGGAAAAGGAAAATCAAGAGCTAAAACGTAAAGCTAAGATCTATAAAAAGCAAATGGCTGGTTTAAAGCGCAGATTGTCTAAATATCAAAAATCACATGAAATGCATAAGAAAATTATTACTGACAGAGAATCAGCCCTGAAAAAGAGAAGTAAAGACAATGATGCATTGCGGGTCAGGTTGGTGGAAAGCCAAAAATCACAGATTGAATTGGAAGCGGAACTGGCGGATAAAAGGGCTATTATCAAAGAGTTTCAACAGCAACAACAAGAAGGGCCTGGCGCCAGTGAAAATCTTGCAGCACTCTTGTACAGTGAGTGCCTTGAGAAAAAAGCGTTGCAGGAGGAATTACAACTTTGGAAGCAAATTCCACCGGGTCTCGAAGACCCAAATGGAATTTTACAAGCAAGACTGAAGACTAGTGTAAAAGTAACCAAATACTATCGTGACCGATTCTTTAACTTGCTACTAAAATCAGCGAATTTAAGCCCAGAAGAACTGAGGGAAGTTGTCTCCAAATCTGCATTGGAAGCCTACTGTCTTTTACACGTGCTGACGCAAAGTGCACCCCCGAGAGGTTGTTAAACCTTATCCAGCCGTTTGGTTTTGAAACCTTGTCCCTCAAGTAGTTCAAGTAAATTCCCATCCCCAATTAGGTGCGCGAAGCCAACAGCGATGACCAAAATACACTATACACATAGGGTTCAATTAGGGGTATTTTAAGGTCTAAAATATCCTTGTAATAATTGAGAAATTACCTAGAATGGTTGGATAATATGTACTAATTGGGAACTTAGGATGCGCGATTTAACAATTCTATTTGTCTTTCTAATATCAATTGCCAGTGGAACACCTGCAGAGGCAGCTGAAGATATTCAAATGGTTGAGCAATACTTTGATGCTTTGACAACCATGGAAGCAGACTTTACTCAAATCAATGAAGACAGCTCTATTTCCAGCGGGATTTTCTACCTGCAGCGCCCAGGAAAGTTTCGCCTAGATTATACAGATCCAGACAGTCTTCTGGTGGTAACCCAAGGCAATGACCTGGTAACGTACGATTCCTACAGCGACGATGTAACCTATAT
>JBMYXZ010000018.1:0-17686 GCA_049608925.1 Alphaproteobacteria bacterium
CCCATGATAAAGATCGACAACGACAGCGCACGCTTGCGGCCATAGCGATCACCAATATAGCCAAAAAAGATGGATCCCAATGGACGAATTAAAAAGCCAATCGAGAAGATCGCCAGGGTTTTAAGCGTGCCGATTAGCTGATTATCTCCTGGAAAGAAATACATAGCCAAAGTTGTGGAAAAAATTCCAAATAGGGAAAAATCATAAAATTCAAGCGCATTTCCCAAAACACCTGATAGAAGAACTTTAATCCTGTTTCTTAACATAGTAACCCCACTAAATTATATTAAGCACGCATAATACGAAAAGAGGTAGATTAATCAAGCCTTAATCTTCCAGCATCATTAAAGCTGCATTACCACCTTTAGCAGTTGTATCGACAGATAATGTCCTTTCGGTCATAAAGCGCAATAGGTAATGGGGGCCGCCGGCTTTAGGACCTGTACCGGATAGTCCTTCTCCACCAAAGGGTTGAACGCCAACGACCGCCCCAATCATCGAGCGGTTTACATAGGTATTGCCTACCTTTGCATTTTTGTGGATCTTTTGCGAAGTCTTGTCCACACGGGTGTGGGTTCCCAGGGTCAATCCATAGCCAAGCTGGTTGATTTGATCCACAAGTTTATCAAGATCTTTGGCCTTATAACGGATGACATGCAGAATCGGTCCAAATTTCTC
Organism: Alphaproteobacteria bacterium; assembly: GCA_049608925.1. Lineage (GTDB taxonomy): Bacteria > Pseudomonadota > Alphaproteobacteria > JAGOMX01 > JAGOMX01 > JBMYXZ01. The sequence goes on from JBMYXZ010000018.1 coordinate 679, forward strand.
GTCAGTTAGATCTGCAATTGAATTCAGCTCGTAAGCTGCAGGCGGCACGAATGATCCATTCTGGCAGCTATCGGGAAGGTCTACTTTGAAAATACACTTGGCGGTGCTTTCTAGATGCGCGATATGATCCATCAGTTCTTGCTGTGCACCAGCTGAGATAACAGGTCCGACATCTGTGGCAAGATTTCCAGGGTCGCCAATGGACAAGTCTGCCATGGCGCCCGCAAGCATTTCGATGGTCTTATCTGCGACTTCCTCTTGCAAAAACAGCACGCGTAGAGCGGAACACCGCTGTCCTGCGCTTTGGAAAGAGGATATTAAAATATCGCGCACAACATGTTCTGTTAGAGCCGATGAATCAACAATCATAGCATTCAAACCACCGGTCTCGGCGATCAATGGTTTAATTGCCCCAGGTTGTTCAGCAAGCGCCCGGTTGATTCTGTTTCCTGTGGCTACTGACCCCGTCATGGCGATACCGGCAACCAAAGGGTTGGAAGTCAATGCATCACCAATATCTCGTGCTTTTCCTGGCAGGAACTGTAGAACCTCTTTAGGGATGCCAGCCTTGTACATTAAGTCAACGGCAAAACCTGCGATTAAAGGGGTTGGCTCAGCTGGTTTTGCCAGTACACAGTTGCCGGTTACAAGCGCTGCAACAACCTGACCTGTAAAGATGGCTAACGGGAAGTTCCAAGGGCTGATGCAAACAAACACACCCCGCCCATGCAAAGAAAGCTGGTTGTGCTCACCAGTGGGGCCTTCAAGAATTTTTGGCTCGTGGCACAAAAGGCGCGCTTGCCTCGCGTAATATCTACAAAAGTCTGCGGCTTCCCTGATTTCAGCCACGGCATCAGGAATAGATTTGCCCGCTTCCCGCACGCACAGCGCAATAAAGTCATCTCGGTGCGCTTCAAACAACGCTGCGGTTTTCTCGAGACATTTTGCCCGGAAATCTACGTCTTTATCTGACCAAGCTTTAAAAGCCTTGTGCGCCGAGGTAAAAGCTTCTTCCACATGTACAGTGGTAGCGGATACCACGGATCCCACTTCCCGGGTTGTATCTTGAGGGGAAAAGGTGGGGTGCGCATCACCCTTGATCATTTTTCCAGCTACCACAGGAGCAGCCTTCCAAGTAGGATTTTCCCCCAGAATTCTGATAACGTCGGCTGTGTCTTCCTTGTTGCTGGTATCAATTCCCATGGAATTATGGCGGTCAGAATACAGTTTTTCAGGCAGTGGGATTTTGGGATGCGGCATACAATTTAAATTTTTGGTCTTTTCGATAGGGTCTTCAACAATTTTTTCATTATCAATTTCTTGATCAGCAAGCTGGTGGACAAATGATGTGTTTGCACCATTTTCCAACAGACGCCTGACAAGGTACGGCAGCAAGTCTTCGAATGATCCCACTGGAGCATAAATCCTGCAGGGCTCTTCCACATGACGATATAGGCTGTCACCCATGCCGTGCAATTTTTGGAATTCAAATGGGATGTCCTTAAATAGTTTTCTAACCACAGCAATCGTATGGGCATTGTGCGTGGCAAACCGAGCATATACACGATCGCTATAACCAGCAAGCTGCTGGGCACAGGCAATATAGCTGACATCTGTATAGCACTTGCGGGTGAAAACGGGATACCCAGTAAGCCCTTCTACCTGTGCATGCTTGATCTCTGTATCCCAATAGGCGCCCTTTACCAGGCGAACATTAATCTTTTGGTCGGCGCTTGCCGCGGCTTGATACAGCCACTGCAGCACTTTTGGTGCTCGCTTTTGGTAGGCTTGTACAGCTAGGCCCAAACCTTCCCAGTTTTGCAGGGACTCAGCATTCAATAACCTATCAAAGATTTTTAGCGTGAGTTCCAGCACGTCAGCTTCTTCAGCGTCGATGGTCAAAGCCACGTTTCCAGCTTTGCAGGATTCTGCAAGAGCAATGACTTTTGGCGTAAGTTCCTCCAGGACTAGGTCTTCTTGTATCGCCTCGAATCGTGGATGAAGTGCAGATAGCTTTACCGAAATGCTGGGACTTTCAGCCATGTTCTTGCCTTGAGATACCGCGCTGATTTCCTTAATAGCTTGATGGTAACTTGCCAGATACCGCTCTGCGTCGGCTTGGGTCATGGCAGCTTCCCCAAGCATGTCATAAGAATATCGGTATCCCTCGGCCTCTTTTTTCGCGGCACGCTTTAAAGCCTTTTGCATGGTTGAGCCCAAGATGAACTCGTCAGCTAGCAGTCGCATAGTGCGCTTCATTGTTGTTCTTAGTATCGGGGCAGTGGTAACACTTTTGACTTTTCCTAATAGGCTATCATCACTACCGCTTAAAAGTTTTCCAAACTGCAAGGCCGCAGAGTTAATCTTACCCAGAACAGCAGAGTCTGTGTTTTGCACCTGTGTCCAGTCAGTTTGCCCCAGTTTATCTTCAATCAGAGCATTTGCGGTTCGCGCATCGGGTATTCTTAGCAAGGCTTCTGCTAAAGACATCAGTGTAATGCCTTCAGGGCGAGAGAGAGGATACAATTGCATCATCTTCGCCATCAGGCTGATGCCAGTGGTGTCGGCTCGGACGCTTTTGATAAGCTTCAAAGCTTGGCTTTTGATTTCAGAGCGTTCAGCATCGGTCAGGGAGATACTGTTAAGCAACGCTTGGACAGTCTCCTGTTCAGGACTTCGATAAGTCGTATTGATAGAGCGTATCTTCATGCTGCTATCCTAAAGGAAGTTTGCCCCGCAAGGAAGAGGGAAAAACCCAGCTCGCTATAACCCAAAGCCTTTGACCAAGCTTCCGGCTATCATGTGCCAACCATCGATCAACACAAAAAAGATCAGCTTGAAGGGCAGGGCGATCATAATCGGTGGGACCATCATCATACCCATCGACATCAAGATAGACGCGACGATCATATCAATGATGATAAAGGGTAAGAATAACAGGAACCCGATTTCAAAAGCTTTTTTCAATTCGCTGATCATGAATGCTGGGATTAAAGTGCGCAATGGTGTTTCTTCAGGCGTTTCAACCGATTCAATTTTTGCTATATCCATGAAAAGTTGCAAATCCTTTTCACGCACCTGCTTTAACATGAATTCTCGCAAGGGAGCTGCCGTGCGGCTGAAGGCTTCTTCTTCATCGATTTGTTCGGCAATGTAAGGGGCCAGGCCGTCATCGTAAGCCTTTTCCAGGGTAGGTGCCATGATGAAGAACGTCAGAAACATCGCCAGGCTAATCAAGACAATATTCGGTGGAGATTGCTGCAGACCTAGGGCGCTTCTAAGGAAAGATAGGGCGACCACAATCCTGGTAAAAGATGTCATCATCACTAATATCGAGGGCGCCAGCGAGATGATCGTGATCAGCGCAAACATCAAGACGACACGGCCAACCATCGAGCCGCCTTCCCCCATATCAAGGGTTAGGCTTTGACCCGTGGAAAGGTCCGCACAGCAGAAAAATAATATAAGAGGGAGTATTATCCTCATGAAGCAGCCTTTTTGGGCATTTTCTTCGACGTGATTGATTGCAGTTTTTTATCTTGGGTAAACGGCACCGAGTGTTTGATATTGGCTTCGACCAAAAAGTCATTGTCGCCACCAATGCAAATAAGATGTTCTGTTTCATCGCGGCTGATCAAAATCAATCGACGTTTTGCATCAATTGCGATTGCATCAACTAAGCTAAGGCGGCGTTGGCGTTGACCACGAAACTTCATCGGGGTGCTGAAGCCAAGCATGCGGGCAACCCAGGCTGCAAAGGCGATTAGGACGAAGACCAACCCCAAAGCAACAATAAACCTGAAATATATATCAACGTTTGCAAGCTGTTCCATTTTCTTTATCCTTTTTGAGCTTTTACATATGCGATGGCAGCGTTTTTACGAACTTCTGCCTGATTAATGTTTCTTGAAATTTCTTTACACGCTTTGTCGATATCTGCAATCAAGCCATTTATAGCTGCTGCAAACTCGGCAACATTATTTACCAAAGCTGTTTTGTTGCTGCTGCGTTCGGCGGCCTGCAATAATTTTGTTCCCTGTTCCCGTACTGCCAAGATATCGGATTCTTCCAAGGTTGCGATATCTGCGCGCATGAATTGCACGCGACTGGTCAGATCATTCAACTGTTCGGCAATCTTAACTGTCTGCATCATCGTTGATTACCCCACCGGAGCTGCTTCTAGCCAGGGCATTCATTAGCCCTTCACCTGATGCAGCGGCAGCTTTGTTTTCCTGTTGAATTTTCTTATGAATTTCCTCACGCAAGACGGATACGTGCGAGGGAAACTCAAACCCCAGCTTAACAGATTTTCCGCGAACCTCCATGACACGCACTTGGATGTTATCACCAATGATAACAGATTCCCCAATATGCCTTTTTAGATAGAGCATTAACCGCCTACGTTTACGATTTATTAATAGTATTTTAAGTAAATTGTTGAGACACTAAAAGAAGAATCTTGCACAATGCTAGAAAAAGGCTTTACGGATGGTTGCAGACCTAGGAATTTTTAAGGGATTACGGCAATATAATTTGCATAACCAAATGGGATTGCAGACAGGCTCTCAGAACATGGCTAATGCACAGCAGCCGGGGGCAAAGATGATGGTACTCGAACCCTTTAAAATGCATTTGGACAATGCAAAGTCTGGCATGATTGCAACACATGACAGGCATATTGGTGGCACCAAGCCAGGTCAGGTTGATTACAAGGTGTCGAAAAGTAAATCCACACAAAATATGACCCTGTCTGGCAACAACATTGATCGTGAAGAAGTCATTTTGGACATTGCGGAAAGCTCTTACAAAATGCGTTTGGGCACCGCTATTTACGCCTGGGCTTATCAGACGTCAATGCTTCCATTCGAGAATAAATAGGGATTAAGATGGCAAATACAATACACATCACACCAAGAATGTCTGCTTCTACTACCCTAGGGGGCGGGAAACAGTCTCCATTGAAAACAGCGCAGCAGTTTGCAACTGGAAGTATCAGAAATGACAGCTTTCGCATCCGCTTAATCGCAGAAAACTTGGCCAATGCGAATTCAACGTCTCGCACTAATCCATACCAACGTAAAGTTGGTGTGTATAAGTCAGAACGCACCAAGGATGGCCATAAAATACCAACGATCAATAAAGTCGCTAGGGATAAATCTCCGCCGAAGATTGAATTCCGTCCCGGCCACCCGGATGCGGATGAAAGCGGTTATGTTATGTTGCCCAACATCAATGTAGTGACAGAAACAGTGGACATGTTAAGTGCGCACAAGGGGCGAGAAGATGCAGTACGTGCCGCTTCGTTGATGCGTGACTCACAAAACGAACTTATAAAACTATTGAGAATGTAGAGGATTAAGATGACCATTAAGGTAACAGGCGATTTAACAAATTCCTATGGCCCCACAGGCAAGGCAGCGACGCCTGCTCAGGGGGCAACAGATTCATCTTTCAAAGATCATCTGGGTATTGGCGATGTCGTCAAAGGGGCCGCAAAAGGTGCCGTTGATAGTCTCGCCACGGCGGAAAAAGCGGCGTTTGGCGCCATGAATGGGCAGGTATCAGAAGTTGAGCTGATCGAGCTGACGCACGAAGCCTCCATGCGCCTGAAGGCTTTTAAGGAACTGACAGGTCAGTTGAAGACTGCTGTTGATAAAGTCACGAACATGCAGCTCTAGTGGCTTAATATATCAGCCTGATCACCAGCATCACCATAACAGACACGGTGACGTTAAAGCGCATTTGCATGTACCAAGCGGGATAGAACGTGGCCAGTAAGGCCTTGTCTATCATATATGTTGAGGCAAATAATAATAACTGTGTTAGAAAAGCATACCAAATATTTGGTATCAATAACGTTAGCCACGCAACCAGCGTTAAAACGTTGGTCATCATCACGATAAGATTTTTATTTTCTAAATCTGCGGGCTCATCTTCTGTTTTTAGAACCAGTCCCCACTGAATTCCAGACAGAAAGGAAAGAATAACGGCTCCGTAGCCAAGCATGATCTTACTCCACGGCAATGCCATGGGGGCATAGATCCCGCCCACCAGACAGATCAAAAAAGGCAGTATGCCAAGGTAGGTTAGCATATTAAATACAGCCATTTTCATCCCCTGTTTTATCTTAGGCGGTTTGCTTTTTGTCCTCAGCTGGTAGCATTAACAGCGCTATCATCGCGAGGCCCGCCATTACCGAGCTTGCATAAAAAATGTACTCGTTCGAGAAATACTTTGCAAGGTTGCCGGACACTGCATTGGTAATGAACAAGGCAAAACCAACAATCACGTAATAGATGCCAAACGCTGAGCCTCGAAGCTCGTCCGGGGCTGTGTCACACACTTTGGCAAGTAACAAGCTTTGGTTGATGCCCATCTGAAGTCCCCAGACGACAACACCAGATAGCACTAGCATCATAGTAGCCGTCGACGCCAACAGCATATTGGATATAATTACCAATAAGAATCCGCCGGCAAGTAATTTACGCCTGCCGAGCCTGTCCGATAAATAGCCTGCAGGAAATGCTGCAATAAAGGCAGATAGGTTTTGTAAAATCATCACTAGTGGGAGATCGCATTCTTGCAGGCCAGCATGCTTAACCTGCAGGATCATGAAAACACCACTGTAGTTGGATAGCATAAACAGGAAAGATACCAGAATGACCTTCCAATAACCGCTGGGCAGCATCAGGATGTCATTAAGGGAAATCTTCGCAGTTGCTTTTTTTGTTTCGACTGTGTTTTCCTGGTCTGCTGGCTTTTGTGGTCTGTCTTGAACAAACAGTACCAAGATTAAAATTGCCAGCAGCGTCGGTATTAGAGCCCACCAGAAAGCACTGTTATAATCTGTGCCAACGGTCCTGAAATACAACATCAACAATCCTGCACCCAGGCATGATCCCAGCAGCCCAAGGGTTGTACGCATTCCGTAGCATGCACCCTTATGTTCAGGCGGCGTCATATCCCCTACAAGAGCGTCACGCGGTGTTGCTTGAATACCGTTACCGATGCGGTCAACAACACGGCCGATAGACATGATCAGCCCAGATGTGGCCAGCGGGAAAATCAGACGCGACACAGCAGTTAGGCCATATGCAATAACCAGCAAGACTTTACGCTTGCGCAACATGTCACTGATCGTGCCCGATAAAAGGCGCATTAACCAACCGGCCGCTTCAACCAGCCCTTCAAAAAAGCCCAATGAAGCAGTAGACCAACCCAGTACGGTTGTGATGTATATGGGGTACATCGTAAAAATTGCTACAGCTGATCCATTCAGCAGCAGACTGACAAAGCCTATCGCCCAGATGGTTTTTGGGATTTTTGAAAAAACAGAAATACTACTTGCAGAAGACATCCGTAACTGTTCGCTTTCTAAGGATTTGACGCTTGTTATAATGCGTCAGGTTGATTCTCTGGCCGGGCATCTGCAAAAGCAGACAATTCCATACAGGCGGCGGTAACATCACGAATTCTAGGGAATCTAGACATATCGCAGCCAAAACGCTCGGCGTTATATACTTGTGGAATCAAGCAAATATCCGCAAGCGTCACCTGCGATCCACATGTATATTTACCCCATTGGGAAAATTCTTGCAAGTGATTCTCAAGAACTTCAAATCCTTCGTATATCCAATGCTTTATCCAGGCATTTTTGTCGTCTTCAGATATATTCAAGTTGTTGGATAAGTACTTTAACACCCGCAGATTATTTATCGGGTGTATATCGATTGCAATAATATTGGCCAGTTCCCTGATCCTGGCACGCTGTGAGGTATCGCCAGGCAGAAAGCTGGGCGTAGGCACAGTTTCTTCAAGGTATTCCAGGGCCGCCATTGACTGTGATAGTGTCCTACCGCTGGGCAAAGACAGTGCTGGCACCAGCCCCTGTGGGTTGATAGCCCGAAACTGTGGCTGCAGATGCTCGCCCTCTCGAAGATTAACCGGAACAGTATTGTATGTAACCCGTTTAAGATTCAAGCCAATGCGTAGACGATAAGATGTCGACGAGCGGAAATAACTATAGAGCGTACTGTCTTTGCTGCTCTTGGTTTCCGGCTTCATAAGCTTCAACTTTCTGTTCAATTGATCCAAAGATAGACTGGCCGCTGGCATCATTCATGTAAATTTTAACACTGTCACCAAACGACATAAACGGTGTCGTGGCAGAGCCGCTATTGATTACTTCCAGCATGCGCTTTTCAGCAATACAGGACGATCCTTTAGAGGTATCCTGATTTGAAACCGTACCCGAACCAATGATTGTTCCTGCTCCCAAAAAGCGTGTTTTCGCAGCATGGGCAATAAGTTGCGGGAAGTTGAAGGTCATATCAGGTCCTGCATCAGGGCTGCCAAATTGCTGGCCATTATATTCTGTGTACATCGGCAGATGCACGCGACCGTCTTGCCAGGCTGATCCCAGCTCGTCCGGGGTTACCATAACTGCCGCAAAGGCAGTCGCTGGTTTAGACTGCACAAAGCCAAAGTTTTTCCCCAGTTCGCTGGGAATAAGATTGCGCAGTGAAACATCATTCAAGATAGTGATCAATTTGATGTGATCATAAGCTTCCGTTTCTGTCACGCCCATCGGCACATCATCGGTAATCACAGCAATCTCGGACTCGAAGTCTATGCCGAATTCTTCTGAAGGCATCACGATAGAGTCCCTGCAGCCGATCATATTATCAGAGCCACCTTGGTACATCAGCGGGTCTGTCCAGAAGCTTTCGGGAAGCTCGGCCCCGCGTGCTTTTCTGACCAGCTCGACGTGATTGACGTATGCACTGCCATCCAGCCACTGATAGGCACGCGGCAGAGGAGCCATCAAATTCTGTGGATTTAGGGAGAAGCTACCTTCGGCCGTACCATTATTTAGTTCGGAATAACGAGCCTGCAACTGCGGGGCGCAACGGCTCCAATTATCGATGGCTTGTTGCATAGTCTGTGTGATGTCAGTAGCAGAGACAGCATTGGTCAAGTCCTTGCTGACCACTATTAATTGTCCGTCTCTTGTTCCGTCTCGTAATGTTGCCAGCTTCATTGTTGCCTCACTTAATTATTTATTTTACTTGTCAAACCATATGCCAGGTACTATAAAAACCTTGGCTGGCGGTGGACAGATAATTTGTGAACCCGGTCAGGTTCGGAAGAAAGCAGCCGTAGCAAGTCTTATCTGGGTCACCGTTCAGCCACTAAAAAAAATCCCAGAAAACTTATTTCCCTAAAGATTTTAAAGCGCCGTCTGTATGTTGCTTATCAGCTTCTTTGGTCATACTAGCACGCAATAGATTTTCAGCAGCCGCCATCGCAACTTTGATAGCCTGATCACGGATATCTTTTTCTGCTTGCTGCTCGGCTTGTGTAATGCGCTGATCAACTAGTTTTTCACGGTGCTTCATATACTGCTCAAGCTCTTTATGGGCTTCCGAGCGTAGACGATCTGACTCTCGTTGAGCATGTTGGATAATTTCTTCTGCATGGCCTTCGGCTTCTTGATGCTTTTGCCAAATGTCATTCAGCAAGCGTTTTGCCTCATCACGCATTAGAGTCGCTTCTTGGATATCTTTAGCAATAGACTGGCTGCGTTCATCCAGGCCTACAATGGCAAGTCCCCATATTTTGCGACCTACTAGGCCCACAAAAATACCAAACGAAATAGCTACCCAGAAAGTTGGATCTTGGAACATATCAGGCCACCTTCTCGGAAATTGCTGTGTTGATAGCCTGCGTCATCTTGCCAGTATCAACTTCCATGGGGACCAGTTTCTCAACAGCAGCCTGTGCAATCGTCCCGGCGATTTGCTTCAGACCCTCCATAGACTTTTCTTTCTCTTTTTCGATATGCTTTTCGGCATTTCTAAGGCGTTCAATCAACCGGTCGGAAGCTTCTCTTTTGCGCTTGGCATTGAAAACCGCAACGTCTTGCAAGGAAACAACAATCTTTACATTGGCTTCCTCACGTGCTTTGGCCAGAAATTCTTCCAATTCTGCCCGCATAGTTTCTGCAGACTTTGTATGATCATCTGCTGTACGCTTCAGGCCTTCGATACGTTCATATCGAGCCTGCAGAATACTGGCGACCAGCGGTATTCCAGCTTTCCACATATACACGACTATGGCTGTAAAGCAGACGAACAGCCAAAATATCTGTGAAGCAAAAGTTGTGACGTCTAATTGAGGCATCAGTCTACCCTTATTTCAGATTATCCAATCTTAAAAGACGTAGTAGATAACGAATGCCATACCTAGGGCAAAGAAAGCCACCGCTTCTGTAACCGCAAACCCAAAGATCGCAATCTTTTGCAGTTCTGGCTGAGAAGAAGGGTTGCGCGCAACACCGCTTAGGTATGATGAAAAGATATTTCCAAGACCGATACCCACACCAAAAAGGGCGATAGTCGACAGGCCTGCGGCGATAATCTTAGCAACTGATGGTTCCATTCTGGTACTCCTTTTTTTTCTAGTCCAAATAGGGGTTGTCAATGACAACCAGTTTAATGCAAATGCACAGCATCATGCAAATACATGCACGTCATCAAGGTGAAAACATATGCCTGGATGACAGCAACAAATAGCTCAAAGCCGGTCAGCAACGTATTAAGCAATAGCGGGCCCAAGCCTGCAATGCCCAACATTATTACAAAACCTGCAATGATCTTTAACAGTACGTGGCCGATTACCATGTTGGCGAACAGACGCAAAGACAAGGTAATAGGGCGAATCATGTAAGAAATGATTTCAACGGGAATCAGCAAAGGCGCAATGTATATAGGCGTTCCTTCTGGGAAGAATAAGCTGAAGAATTTTGTGCCATGCTTAGCCAAGCCATAGCCCGTCACAATACAAAAAATTAACATGGCCATTGAGAATGTTACGATGATGTGGCTGGTAAATGTAAACCCATAGGGCAACATGCCGAACAAGTTACCCAGCAAGACAAACATAAAAATGCCGAAGACAAATGGGAAGAATACCATACCTTCCTTGCCGGTATTTTCGCGCAACATGTCTGCGATAAAGCCATACACCATTTCCACCATAGCCTGGAATCTGCCTGGGACAACAGCTGCGCGTTGTGCACCAAAGTGGATAAAGGCGATAGTAGCAAGGGTTGCTGCCACCATAAAGGCTGCAGAATTTGTAAAAGATATGTCTAATCCGCCGATATGTATCGGGATCAAAGGCTTAATTAGAAATTGATGAAATGGGTCTTGCATAATTGTTGTTTATCACTCATCTAACCCAGTTTTTAACAGATATATACAGCCACCGCAACCTGATTTTTAACTTGCTTCTTCAAGGTCTTGTTTGTGAAATTCTGCATACCACTCGATAAACCTAGGGATACCCTCGGCAATTGCCGTCTTTGGAGCATACCCAAGAATTTTTTCTGCTTCAGAAATATCTGCAAATGTTTCATGAACATCCCCTGGCTGCATCGGAAGCATCTCGATGTTGGCGGATTTTCCAAGGGCTTTTTCAATGGTTGCAATAAAATCCATCAAGTTTTCCGCTTGATGATTGCCCAGATTAAAAACGGCATGAGGGGATGAAGCACCAGGCGGCGAATCGATTGCCGCTATAACCCCTGAAACAATATCATCTATATAAGTGAAGTCGCGCTTTAGGTTGCCATTGTTGAAAATCTTAATTGGCCTGTCTGCCAGAATGTCGCGTGCAAAAGAATAATAAGCCATATCAGGCCTGCCCCACGGCCCATATACAGTGAAAAACCGCAGTCCAGTAGCGGGTATCTTATAGAGGTCTGCATAGGCATACGCCATTAATTCATTAGCCTTCTTAGTGGCACCGTACAAAGATTTTGGCTGATCAGTCTTCTGATGCGTGGCATAGGGCATCTCTGTGTTGCTGCCATAAACGGAAGAAGAACTGGCATACACCAAATGCTGGAATCCTTCACGGGCACGGCAAAGTTCTAAGATCGTCAGAAAGCCGGTCAGATTTGAATCGGCATAGGCATAAGGGTCTTTGATAGAATAGCGCACCCCTGCCTGTGCCGCTAGGTGCACAATCTTCAGAATATCAGGGTGGGAACACCACAGATCCATCATGGCTGTTTTATCTGCAATATCCACCTGATGAAATGTAAAGCTACTGTATTGTTGCAAGATCTCCAGGCGCGCCTGTTTAAGTGCAGGGTCGTAATAGTCATTCAAATTGTCTATGCCTACGACAGATTCACCAGCCTCAAGAAGCTTTTTTGACGTGTGAAAGCCAATAAATCCTGCGGCCCCTGTTACCAGAATTGTCATCTATGATTCCTTTTGCTGCGGGAAAGTCTCGCGTACAAAATGCATCATGACAAAAGCAATCACCAGGCAAATGGGGATAACGGTAAGGCCAAAGGTATAATCTGCGGCCGTGTATTGCGGGACATTGTTAATCTCGGTTCCATCCCAATACATATTTACCAGAGAACCCACAATGCTGTGGAAAAAAGCGCCACTTAGCATGACAATCATGTTCGTAAAGCCCAACACAACACCGCTGTATTTAATCGGCATGATCTCAGTCGCTGCAGCAAAGCACAGAATCTGAGATGTGAAGAAAAATCCTGTCAGGAACATCAATACGTATGTCATCCACAAAGGAACCCCAGGCACGAAAATGATTATCATGAACAGAACAAGGTTGATTAATGATCCATATTTCATGATGCTTTTGCGCGTCTGGTGTTTTTCCGTAAGGTAAGCAATTACGGGGGATCCGACGCTGATGCCAATAAACATCGAGGTCACTGCAATGGCCGCAATGGTTTCTGTAATGCCGTATTTATGTTCAAAGAAAGAAACACCCCAAAGGTCGCCTAGAATAGCCAGCGGCACATACATCAACATGCCATAAAGGGCGATCATCCAGTTTTGAGGACTTTTCATAATGCGCTTTACGCCGTCTAGAAGCGGCGGTGATTTGGCCTGATCTTTGTCTAGAGATCCGTCATAGCTTCGGCGTTCAGGCACGCCCACCAAAATCACGGCAGCAATCAGCACACCTGCGCCACCTACAGCAAATAGAGTGTCTTGCCAGCCGAGATAGTTCAGCAGCAGCTCAAGCGGGGCGCCACCAATTGAGGCACCTACAGTTCCCGATAGCATGGTCACAGCCACGACCATCGCAAAGGATCTTGGCGGGAACCAAATTGTACCCAACTTCAGTGTTCCGAGATATCCACAGGCCGATCCCATGCCCATTAAGAATCTGCCAACCCAGGCAGTTGAAGCACTTTCGGCAAAGGCAAACAAGATGCAAGCTGCCCCACATGTTGTAGCCGCCAACATCAGCAAACGCCTGGGGCCCCATTGGTCCATCATCACGCCCAACGGTATTTGCATACTGGCATAAGCAATGTAATAAGCACCGGTGATGGTGCCCAGCATTGTGGCATCAATATCAAAAGCTGCCATCAGCTCGTCGGTCATGATGTTGGGAGAAACACGAATGAGAAATTGATAACAATAGAAGAAAGCACCACAGAGAATCACGCTCCACGCGCGAAATTTACAGAAACTGGTTTCTTTTTGAGAATTTAAGGTCAAAAAATTTTTCCAATCTATAGATACATCTAGGCAATATAGTGGCCTTGCGAATTTTTGTCAAAAAGTGATACAATTTGCCAGTTTTAAAGAAAATGAGAAACATATGCAGGCAGGTATTCTGTTCATGCTTTTGTCCCTGATGGGGTTTGAGGCAACCGGAAAAAGCAAGGTGGACCATGAGGCGTCTCCCCCAAAAGGGCGCGTTATGGCTTTTGCATCCAATTCATATAAGGTTAGTTCCCTATACTCTAGGCATTATACTAGGAAAAAGTATGCAAAATTTTCTGGTAATCAATTAACGGTTTCAGACATTGAATCTGGGATGGTGCAGGTTCCCTTTGATTCAATGGAAGTAGAAATCACCGAGATGGACGGAATTGCTGACCAAAAGCTTGGGATGGGTGGATCGACTCATCATCAATATCATATCTCTATTGTTAACCCGGCGACTTCTGCTGTTTACGGCACTCTGCAAGTGCTGCTGAATGGTGAGGCAAGCAATGCGGGGGCGTTAGGTGCACAAAAGCTTAGTGTTAAAGATTTTATGAAATGGTTTATGACTGTTGCCTTCGGCGGCCTAGGGGCTGAGGAGTCAAGCTCGGCGGACGATATGTTTGATGCATCTGACGATCATGCAGAAGACCAAGACTATGAGCTTCAAGAAATAAGCAGCTTAGATGACGAATGAGATTGTGAAGCGACTGCGATATCTGTCGCACCACCGCAGCATGAAGGAAGCCGATAAGCTGATCGGCGACTTTTGTGACGACTGTTTAGATTCTCTTGAAGGTGACGCGTTAATGCAATTTCAAGCGCTGCTTGAGGAAAACGACCCAGATATCTTTGATTGGATCTATGATCGCGAGGCATTGCCGGATCGCCATGACAACGCCGTATACGCCAGAATGAAAAAATTTGTGAAAGAAAGAGCAGGAATATAAAAAAATCCCCTTGCATTTGGGAATTTTTTTACTAATATGAAGTCATCTTTTGCCGGATTAGCTCAGTTGGTAGAGCAACTGATTTGTAATCAGTGGGTCGGCGGTTCGAATCCGTCATCCGGCACCACATACTTTCACCATATTTCCTGAAATATTACTTCTTAAACACGTATCGTGTATAGAACCAGCTTAGCCCAATCAGCGTTATACCCAGCCCTAGGAAGGACATCACGCGAAGAAGGCCTTCAAGGTTTGACGCATCATACAAAAAGACTTTTGAGACCGTCAGTACCATGGTGCCAAGTGATGCATAGCGCAGCATCTTGTCTTTCTGCATAATGCCTGCTGTCAGCAGAGACACTCCAATTAACAGCCAGGCTATGGAATAAGAATATGTTTCTGGGTCTGAATCGGTCACAACATTTAACAATGGTCCCGCAAAGAAAAAGCGAATGTTATAGCTGACCCATACGAACAGCAGTATCAAGGCAAATCCTTTGGCATATGGCTGCCATTCTTGCAGCTTGATATACGCCAGTTCGCGGCTGGCAAGCAACATGCCAATTATTGGCAAGCCATAGGGCAAAGCAAGGGTATTAAAGATTGGATAGCCCTGGATTTCGATGCTGTATAGCAAGGGGTTATGCATTGCAAAATCTAGGAACATTATACGACCCACACCATAAACCAGCAGCAAAAGCCCAGTTAAGGCAATGCTTTTGCGGTTAAGGATGCGCCCAATAACTAGGCTGGTTGCGCCTATGGCAAACAGGGCACTGGTGAAAATACCGCGTGTTACAAACGCGCCCAAGTCCATAGTTGCAATAAGAATTGGTACCAAGGCTGTGATCAGCACGACTGCAATGCTTTCAAGGGCGGTAGTAAGGTTGTCATCTTTTTCCTGGAGCAAGAAATAGCTTGCGGCAAAAAATAGAACAGCCGGAGCACCTATCTGTATTTGCGGCCATTCAAATTGATACGCACTGTTAGATGTGAAATGCCCCAACAGCATTGGCGCAACCAGCAGGCCAAAAATCACCAGTAAGACAGTGATTAATGGGCGGAAGACTTTTATAGGTATGCGGGTATTGATCCAGGAGATTGCTAGAATTTGTGCTGCCAGTACAACAGGTAAGAATTGATATCCTTGGTCTATTGTGCAACCCAGGGTGATAAAGGCGGTTGTTGTGCAGGCAAACAATCCCTGCTCGATATCAGACGGCATAAGCATTTTGCGGGTTCGGTCGAGGCAATAAATTAAGAAGGCAGCTATGGCAAAAGCTAGTACCTGCCAAAAATACTGGATGTGCACTTCGATAGCTTTGAAGTATGCCAATAAAAACATTACAGCAGGTGTAATGCTGGTCAAGGCAGCCCATGGAAGCGGCTTTTGTGAGCGCCACAACTGCATCAGCCCGGCAAGTACATATATGGCGGTAAACAAGCATATTGCAATTGTGAGATGCACACTCTCAACAGGGGTCCATTGGGATAATAGGGCGCCTGTCAGCACCATGGATCCCACCGGATACCAACCATAAATATGGGCATTAAAGTAGGCCAACGCAATTGTGCTAAGTGCAAGTAGGCTGTACAGGAACCATTCTTGTAGTCCAAAGTTGCTGATGCTTAAAATAGCAGCTAGCAGAATCAGCGCGCCGCCTGAAGCCAAAACATTTGTCACATGCTGTAGGGTTGTATTTTCTTGTGTCCAGGCTTTAGTGGAGGCTAAAGCAATGGTGCCACAAACTGCAAGTAGGAACAACGATGGCCATAGAGTGTCTGCTGGGCTAAAGGCAAAGAAAATCCAAAAACCGACCCAGGCAAAGGTTCCCACCAAAGCCAGCAATGACAGAGCCCACCAGCGCTCTTTGCGAATGATCATCATAATACCTGCAAAGACAAGGTATAAATAGGTAAACAATGTTGCAGGAGAAGATGAATCTGAGCCCACCATTAATGGGGTTAGAAAACCACCCAGCAAGCCTAGAACAGCCACAGGAGCTCCCAGTCTCAAGGACAGCAGAATGGCAACGAATGATATGCCCGCCATGGTAATAAAGCCCAACAGCTCGGGCAGCAAGTCATACAGGTTTATGGCTGCATATGTTGCAGCATAAAGAACCACAATGCCAGCGCCTGCCAGAGTTTGTGATATTCGCCGTCCATTGGAAAAATCTGGCTTCAGGTGAATCGCATGCGCACCAGCCAGACAAATGACACCCAACAGGCCCCCTAGTGAGACACGAACCATGGGGCTTAATAGCTCGGCTTCAATGGAGTATTTAACCAAGAAATACCCGGCAAAGGCCAGGGCAATGCCGCCAATCCATACCGGCAATTTAACCCCCAATTGCTTTTCCATTGAATCATCGGCTGGACGCTTGGCGGGTTTTTTAGGTTTTGGTTTTGTCTTAGGCTTAGGCTGGGGTTTTTCTGTGAGTATTTTTTGATCTGGGATAGCAGTAGCTTTCGCGGTTTTAAGTGCTTTTGGCTTTCCGTCTCCCAGCA
>JBMYXZ010000019.1:0-8864 GCA_049608925.1 Alphaproteobacteria bacterium
ACCAGAAACAACATCCGTTTGATAGCAAAGCCTGCTGATAACAGCACAAAGGTTATTGGAACGGCTGAGCGCCTGATTCCTGAGGTGGATGCAATCTACGTTCCACTGGACAATACTGTGGCCGCGGTCATCCCCAGCCTTGTGAGATTGGGGCAAGACAATTCAACTGGCAAAAAAGTACCACTGTTTGCAAGCGACCCAGAAGGCGTGCGTCAGGGGGCCGTTGCAACAATAGGATTCACGCACTACCAAGAAGGTATGCAGACAGGTAAAATTGTCGCACGCGTTCTAAGAGGGGAATTCCCAGGCAATATCCCTGTAAGAGCACCGGATACGTCGGCGCTATATATTAATGAAACAGCTTTTAAATTGTCAGGCCTTACAATCCCTAATGAGCTTTTAAGTCAGCACAGTGAAGTTGTCAGGTTTGAGTAAACCCATTAATACGGCGGGAAAAATCGAGGTCAACTAGAACATTCAATCACCATTCCCCCACACTCCGACGCTCCGGGCTTTATGCCCGGAGTCCACCAACCTCCGAAATTCGGAAAATCAAGAATACGCCATAGTTTTCTGCAGCCGAGTATGCCTGAGAGTGGACTCCGTGAACAAGTCACGGAGCGTCGGAGTATGGGGTAGAAGACGGAGGAAGTCCTCAGACAGCAAGGCTTTCCCACCGTTATTAATTATCCCGGACACTTATGGGTTTAGCTGGGGGATTAATAGTAAATGTTCTCTTTCTTGCACCTTACTAGAGTAAAATTCCCCCTTAGGTCAATGAACCGACCATGATGCAGAGATTCCTCCTGCGGCTTCTTCCCATTCTTCCTCTCGGGCGGCTTTATCTCCATTCAGACCACGATGCCGGTGCATTCTTATCCTATAAGCTATTGTATTCCCAGTGCACCTTTCCCAATTGAATGCTTTGCCGCTAGCAACCTGTTCACGTGATTTAGCCATTTCTTCTGGGTATGGTCGATTTACTCTCTTACCGTTGCTTTGGTCGTAACAGTCACTAGCTGTTTCTGACGCGCTTGAGGCATCTGAGGCCAGAACGGTCAAAAAACTTGCAATAATTATACGGTATAAATTCATGATAAACTCCTGCGCTAAATTATGATTATGAGAACATTAGAATACCAAAAACAAACGAAACACGACTTTAAAACAAATATTAACCCATTGGTAGCACTACTTCTTCAATTTTGTAAAGATTCCTTCCATGAAGTCCATGGGCAGTGGAAAGACAATAGTCGAGGACTTGCCGGGACCGCCGGCAACATCTTGCAACGCATTTAGGTACCTAAGATGCAACCCGCGTGGATTTTTAGCAAGCACATCGGCGGCTTGTGTCAATTTGTCTGCGGCTTGCAGCTCGCCTTCTGCGTTAATGATCTTAGCGCGTCGGATACGTTCGGCTTCTGCTTGTTTTGCAATAGCGCGAATCATGCTTTCATCCACATCAACGTGCTTGATTTCGACAATGCTGACCTTGATGCCCCAAGCATCGGTTTGGGTATCAAGCAAAGACTGAATATCATGATTCAGCTTTTCCCGTTCAGATAGCATGTCATCTAATTCATGCTGGCCCAGCACGGACCTTAGGGTTGTTTGTGCCAGTTGGCTGGTAGCAGCCTGGAAGTTTTCTACCTGGATGATGGCGCGTTCTGGGTCCATGACTTTGTAATACACAACTGCGTTCACCTTGACCGACACGTTATCGCGTGAGATCACATCTTGGGTCGGCACATCCATCACAACTGTGCGCAAGTCAACCTTAACCAGCCTTTGGATAAAGGGAACGACAATGACCAATCCGGGGCCTTTGACTTTCCAAAAGCGACCAAGCATAAATATCACACCGCGCTCGTATTCGTTCAAGATGCGAAAGATATGCATTAAGAAGCCGATTGCGATAATGGCGATAATTGCCCAGGTGTATATATCCATCATTTTTTGTCCTCAACTGTTAGGGTTAACCCGTCAATTTTTGTTATTGTTACTTTCTGCCCTTGCTTAAGAGGCTTATCGGAAACAGCTTGCCAAGTCTCCCCCATAACGCGCACCCGGCCAGAGGCTGTTACCACACCTTCTGATCCTACAAGCTGTTCGGCGCCCGATGCAATAGGTCTGTTTCTGGCCTTTAAGGCCATCATTATAATAGTGAACATAACGCCTGCGCTGATAAGGCTCATAGCGATTAAAAGGCTGTAGGAAATGCCGTAGCCAGGGATGTCCATATCCAGCAACATGATCGAGCCCACGACAAACGCAATGACGCCACCGATGCCCAAAGCGCCGAACGTTGGCAGAAAAGCTTCTGTCACCATGAAGGCTAGGCCGAGGACGATCAGGGCAAGACCTGCGTAATTGACTGGCAATACATTCAGCGCATAAAGACCCAGTAGCAGACAAATACCGCCGATAACGCCTGGGGCTACGACGCCGGGGTTGGTGAATTCAAAAATCAATCCATAGATGCCTACCAGCAGTAGGATATAGGCAACATTTGGATTAGTGATTATCTCTAGCAATTCAGTGCGCCAATCGGGCTCTATCTCGATGATTGTTGCGTTTTCAAGATTGATTTTGGGGTGTTTCAGCAGGACTTCGCGGTCTTGTGCGATAATATCGATAACGCCCATTTCAAAGGCCTTTTCAGCCGAGATGCTGGCAGCATCCTTGACAAAAGTTTCCGCGACATCAGGTGACTTTCCCTGCATTTCGGCCAAACTTCTGATATAGGCAACCGCGTCGCTTAAGACTTTGTCCTGCAAGGTTGGCTTATTCTTTTCTTCCTCCGGCTTTTCACCGCCACCAGGAAGCGGCATGCCACCGCCAATTTGCACCGGAGAGGCTGCCCCTAAGTTGGTGCCAGGTGCCATCGCTGCAATATTGCTGGCATAAAGGATAAAGGTGCCTGCGCTGGCGGCTCGGGCGCCGCTGGGACTGACGTAACTGATCACTGGTTTGGGGAAGGCTAATATGTCGCGAATGATTTGACGCATTGCTTGATCCAGCCCACCAGGTGTGTCAATCTTAAGCAGAATAGCATCAGCCTTAAGGGCTTCTGGCAGGGCTAGGCTTCGCGACACATAATCACTGGTTGCCGGGCCTATTGGTCCATCAATATTTAGCTGGACTATGGTGCTGGCGTGCGATACAGTCGCGATCCATAATGTGGTTATAAGAGTGACAAGATAGGTCATGCGGCCATATATTTTTTTCTTCTATTATTATTTTCAAGAAATGGACTTAATATTTTATGAACTGTGGGGGTTCTATGAAAATAATTATGATGCTGGTGGCAGTGCTGGTAGCTGGAAAATTGCAGGCAACTGAGGTGGATTGTTTGGCGCAACAGTCAGATGGTGAAGATGCTTGCGCCACTAAATCGCCTACTAAAAGAAAAACGGTCCTGACGCCGAAAAAAGGGGTTTCAGAAGGCGAGGTTCTAAGCCATGTTGGAAATGCTAAGCGGAAATTGTTTGGAGGTGCGGAAACGCACGAGCTTATAGTCGAGGTTCCCGTTGATTACAGCAGGGACTTTGAAAAAGGCTTGAAAGAAAAAAACTTTAGGTTTGTGGGCAGAAATAGTGAAAAAGACTTAGTGTTCTCTGCTAGATATCATCCACCAAAAAAGGTAATGGATATCAAACTCGTGATTTACCGCCATGATGGTTGTGGTATTAAAATCTTGTCGAAAGATCGTGGACTTCCTTGTGCGCGGGTTTCCAGTGTTGAGGAAGTGCAGCCGCATGCTATAGCGTTATACAGAAAGTTAATTCCTGAAACTCTGGTGTCTGGAACGATTTCTCAGCGGGCTTCTATAACTTACAAGTATTGCAATACGACCTCAACTACTCATTTTTTTGACATTTGTTTGAGTGGTCAATTTGACCTTGAAGAATGTCAATGGTTAGGCCCTGATTTTTTGCCTAAACATTTGTCCCCTATGTGGGGCTTCATAAATGGTCGTATTCAATCTGGCGAGTTCATGGGGCCTGACCCTTTGGGCGATTATCATTCAGGTGTAAAGTCTCCCAAAAAAACCGCCAAATGGGTTTTTATAAACAATGGGTAGGTCTTGCGCAAAATAACGATTGCGTGGGCTAGGTTTTCTTGATATAAGATTTTGAAGTGCGTACACATGTGCGTGCGATAAAGGTGGATGGCTAGTTTACGGGCATGCCTGCCACCGTTAAGTTTTAAGAGTACAACCCCTGATTAAAGGAGTCATCAAATGCCCAAGTTGAAAACAAACAGTAGTGCGAAAAAGCGTTTCCGCTTTACGGCTTCTGGTAAGGTTGTCCGACCTTTTGGCTTTAAACAGCATAACATGCGCAAGCGTAATTCTAGGATGGTACGTCAGGCTCGTGGCACGACGATCATGTCCGAATCAGATACGAAGCGTATGAAGCAATTAATGCCCTACGGCTAAATAGGTAAAGGAGACCTCCAATGGCAAGAGTTAAGCGCGGCGTCACCAATCACGCACGTCACAAAAAAGTTTTAAAGATGGCCAAGGGCTATCGTGGTCGTTCTAGTAACTGTTACCACATTGCCTTGCGCCGAGTCGAAAAAGGCTTGCAATATGCATACCGAGACAGGAAAGTTCGTAAGCGCGAGTTTCGTCGCTTGTGGATCCAGCGTATTAACGCTGCAGCTCGTTTGCATGGTTTAACGTATTCACGTTTTATGGACGGTTTGACAAAAGCTCAAATCGACGTAGACAGAAAAATGTTAGCAGATTTGGCAGTTCGTGAGCCAAATGCATTTGAATCTCTAGTTGGCAAAGCAAAAGCAGCGCTAGCTTAAAGATATTCGAATACGCATAAGGTTATGGGCTGTTTTATTTAAACAGGATGTAATCTTATGCGTATTTTTAATTCATTATCCCTAATTCTATCGACTGCCCTGCTGTTGTCAGCCTGTTCTGATGACAAGGGTAAAGATGGTCCCCCTCCCAAGACAGTTGAAGTAGTTGAAGCCAAAAAGGGCTCAATCGCCAAGAAGATAAACTTCATTGGCATGGTCAAGTCTCGTCGTATGACAACAATTACGGCGCGTACGGAAGGGACAATCTCGCAGATTTATCAAGCCGATGGGCATACAGTGCAAGAAGGCGATCGCTTGCTGGCTTTCGAGCATGCCGAAGTTCAAGAGCGCTTTGATATTGCAAAAGAATCTGTGGCCATTGCGAAAGGGCGCTTGGATCGTCTGCGTAAATTACAAGCAAAGAAAACGGCTAGCCAGCGAGACTTTGACGCGGCGAAAAATGCTTGGCTTACGGCGAAAGAACAAGAAACACGAGCCCAGATTGACTTGGATAAGCATGTCATGAAAGCACCATTCCCAGGGGTGTTGGGTCTCTATAAAATAACAGAAGGGGCATACGTTCAGGTGGGGGATCCTCTCGTGACGCTTTATGACCCGGAAGAAGTCTTCGTCGAATTTTCTGTGCCCGCTAGCTTTATCAAGCTTTTGCATAAGGATCAAAAGATTCAGGTGGCAAAGCATGAAGGCGTGATTTATTCGATTGATACCAGCGTTGACCCGGAAACACATTTAGCAAACGTAAGGGCAGAGCTTGATAACAGCAAGAAAGTACCCGGACAGTTTGCCGAGGTCCAGGTGCACGTAAAATCTAAACAAGATGTGATCGTTGTGCCCAAAGATGCTCTGTTTATCAAAAAGGGTAAAGTATCGGCGTATGTTGTGAAAGGTGGCGAAGTCGAGCTTACTGTTGTTGAGGTCGGTGTGGTCAGTGATGATGATATGGTCGAGATTACCTCGGGCTTAAAGGGGGGTGAGCAACTGGTGTTTCGCGGCCAGCGCCGTCTGCATCCTGGTGCTAAAGTACAGGTGCACAAGCCATGACGATACCCGAGTTTTGTATAAAAAGGCCGGTATTCACCACAGTTTTGAACGTGATGATTATCGTCGTGGGGATTATTTCGTATTTGGATCTGCCAGTACGCGAATATCCTGAAGTCTCAATCCCAAAGCTTACGGTAAGTGCGCGCTATCCAAATGCCAGTGCCGAGCTGGTCGAGTCGGAAGTGACCTATGTGCTTGAGGACATATTGGCGGCAGTAGAGGGGCTTGATCATATCAAGTCACGCTCTACCAATGGGCAGTCACGTGTTAGCTTGTCATTTAAAGAAGGCACCTCGATGGATCGAGCGATGATCCTGGTGCAGAACAGTTTGGCAACAGTCAGTGGGGTCTTGCCAAAAGATGTGCGCGAGGTCACGGTCGAGCAAAAAGGCAGCGGCGATGAAGCTTTCTTTTATATCAGCTTGCAGAGTGGCTATCATTCAGTGGCCGAGCTGACGCACATAAGCAAACGCTTTATCGTGAACTCTTTAAAGAGTATTCCCGGCGTAGCGTCTGTGCGAGAAATGGGTGCGCCGTACCGTATGGAGATTCTGCTAGACCCATTGCGTATGCGTGCTAATGATATTGTGGTCAGCGAAGTCCTGAAAGCGCTAGAGGACTATGACAAATCCTTCCCGTCCGGAAAGGATGAAGATGATATTCCCATCATCCTGTCAAATGACTTTGAAACGGTTGAGGACTTTGAGGATTTGGTGATCTCGCGCCGTGGCAACGGCGTTGTGATGCTGTCTGACGTTGCTGATATCAAGCTGTCGAGTGAAGATTACATGCGGGTGCGCTATAACGGTAAGCCTGCGATGATGATGGGCGTGATGAAATCAAGCGAGGGTAACCCCTTGCTGATTGGTGATGAAATCCGCGAAATGCTGCCCCAGATTCAGGCTCAGCTGCCTGATGGGGTTATAATGGCTGCTGAATATGATAAGAGCAAGTTCATTAAGGCTTCGTTGAAGAACGTGAAGTCATCTATATTTGAAGCCGTATTCTGCGTGATCTTGATTATTTTCTTCTTCCTGCGAAGCTATCGCGCAACGATTATTCCGCTGATGACAATACCCGTGTCATTGATTGGAGCCTTCAGCTTAATGTCTGCTTTGGGGTATTCGATTAACACGATTACGTTGCTGGCGATGGTCTTGGCGATTGGACTGGTGGTTGATGATGCTATTGTGGTGTTGGAAAACATTCACCGATATATCGAAGAAGGCATGAAACCCTTGCAGGCTGCCATTAAAGGAAGTCGCGAGATCGTCTTCGCCGTTATTGCGATGACACTGACATTAGCCAGTGTTTATGCTCCGATCATGTTTGTCGGCGGGGTGACTGGTCAGCTGTTTATCGAGTTTGCATTAACATTGGTGGCAGCCGTGCTGGTGTCTGGTATTTGCGCTTTAACCCTGTCTCCGTTGATGTGCAGTCGCGTGCTGAAAGCGCACAAAAAGGGTGAAAAGCAGCCATTAGAATTCATAGAAAAGTGGCTGCAAGGATTGCAATCGGGCTACCGTAAAATTCTTCCAGTAATTTTCGCCCGTAGCAAGATGGTAGTTGCAGGCTGTATCGCCGTAGTTGTGATGTCTGGAGCGTTGATCATGGTGATTCCAAGTGAACTGTCGCCACCAGAAGATCGAGGCATTGTCGGGATATATTACCCGCCCATGCCCGGTGTGTCTCGCGATACCATGGAAGACTATGTTAAATATGGTCAGGACTTGGTGCAGAAAATTCCCGAATTGCAGACAATGCTGATGTTCATTGGCGACTGGGGTGGCCAGTCCGTGGCGATTCTGGATGAATGGGGGGACCGCTCGCGATCTGCTGATGAGATCAAAAATGCCCTGATGGGCGAGGCTATGATGATTCCTACTGCCGAGGCTTATGCGTGGTCCTGGGACTCTAATCTGCCTGGAATTGGTGAATCAAGTGGCCCGAAAGACTTGGAGATGGTGGTGCGTACCACCGGCAGCTATGAAGAGCTGTTTGAAACGCTAGAGCAAGTCAAGAATTCTTTGCGGGATTCGGGTCATTTTGAGGATGTATATTCAGACTTATTGCTAAATTTCCCGTCCTATAACGTTGATATCAAGGAAAAGCAAGTTGCCGTTTTAGACATAAAGCGCGAGGATATCGCCAAAGGTTTGGAAGTGTTCTATGGCGGTAAACGCCCCATGCGCTTTCAAAAAGATGCGATTCGTTACGATGTCTTTATGAAGGCAAAAGAAGATCCAAATCATTTTGCCGAAGTTTATGTGAAGTCTCAAAAGGATAAACATCAGGTGTCCTTAGCGACTCTGGCGAATATTGAGCCGTCGACGCAGCCTAATAACCTACAGCATTTCAACCAGATGCGATCTGCTGCCTTGGGGATAAGCTTAAAGGAAGGTATGAAGATTGAACAGGCGATTGAGCTGGCGCAACCTATCGTAGAAGCCGCCCTGCCGGATAACATGCTGTATGAATACAAAGGAATTGCAAAGCAGTATAAAGAATCTGCCAATAAGCTGGTCTTTATTTTTGGCTTAGCCTTGGTGTTCATTTTTGCAATTTTGGCTGTACAGTTTGAAAGCTTTCTGGATCCTCTGTTGATCATGGTGACAGTACCGCTGGCTTGTGGAGGCGGGTTGTTGCTGCTCTGGTTGGTTGGTGGCAGTTTGAATATCTTCTCGCAGATTGGGTTGGTAACACTTGTGGGCTTGATTACCAAGCATGGTATTTTGATGGTGGAGTTTGCTAACCAAAAGCTGCGCGAAGGTATGGATGCTAGTAAAGCAATGCTCGAAGCGGCGTCCCTAAGGCTGCGTCCTATATTGATGACCACCGGGGCGATGTCTGTTGGCTGTTTGCCATTGTTGTTGGCATCGGGCGCCGGTCATGAAGCCAGAGCCTCAATGGGGGCCGTGATTTTTGGCGGGCTGATTCTGGGGACGATCCTGACCCTGTTTGTGATGCCGTCTATCTATACGGTG
>JBMYXZ010000019.1:8874-17081 GCA_049608925.1 Alphaproteobacteria bacterium
GGTTGGGAAGTAGATTAATTCAGGGTTTTCTACGGAAAAGTTCTTTTGCTTGCTGAACCCTATTACAGCCACCATATATACTATAGCGCATACCAGGTATGCGAATTATGTATTTGACGGTGCTGCAGAAGGCTGTTAGAAACAATTGATTATTTTTATTTTTGCTTATTAAAAAAATAGTACGAAAGAGAGTAATATGTACGGTAGTAAGAATAGTATTGCAGCTATTGCAGTTGCGTCTTTATATGCAGGATCGGCTCTGGCTGGGGACAACACAGGTATTTCGGGTGTCAGCGAAAAAGACTTGCTGAGCTTGCAACAGTCTTTGCTTGAATATTTCATGGGTGAAAACCGTCCTGGCAAGGATGTACCACAGGATCAATCCAACAGTCAGTCAAAAGATCCCATCTCTGCGGCTTTTGCCTCTATTGGTAATGTCTTTTCACCTCTTGTTTTGCAGGGTAGTTTTTCTGCAAAAGCGCCGACTGGGTCTCCTTCAGGTCCAGCTTCTGGCAGCTCGCCGCAGGGTATTATCAATATATCTGACAAACAGCAATCTTTTCCACAGGTTACATCCAGAAGCTCTTCATCAGGTCAAACCGTTGCAACAAATAACACTGCTGGTTTTCGCCCAGTTGTGGTTGATCTTGATGTTGTACAAGCTGCTCAGACAGCTGCACCTGTTCAAAAGCTACGTCAACCACGGAATGCTTCACAGAACCTGAAAAGTGATACATCGTCTACATCAAATCACGTAAAGGCACCCAAAGCTCATTCAAACTCTCAGGATGACCAGGGTGCACGTAAAGTGCAAGCGCGAGTTGGCGCTGGTACTAGCTCTTCTAAATCCGGCGCTACAATGACCACTCAGACAACATCAACAACACAATCAACTTCACGTCCAATCGATAGATTGCGTCAGTTTTTTGAGAACCTAGCGTCTAATGAACCAGCGCAAAGGCGTGATAATGCTGTTGCAAACCTGCAAGATCATGTTCTCAATCAACTAGAGGCAGAGGGTGAATTTGCTGCACCTCCAATGCCAAACGGAATAGCGCCTCCACCACCACCTCCGCCGCCACCTTTAAATTGGGCGCCAGCACAACAGAATGGCAATCGTGGTTGGAATGGCAGACGCAGAAGATACCAAGAAGTTCAGCAGAATGCTCCAGCAGAAGAGCGACAGTTTAAAAAAGTCTTAGTGGAAGCACTTGCAGAGAGTCAACGCCAACGTGCTGAAAAAAGGCTCTTAACTGCGGGAGCTGACAATAATGTTGGCGGTCAAATTGATATCCTGCAGATTGAAAATCTTGAAGCAGCTGAATTTAACAGGCTACTGCAAGAAGGGGCGTTAGCCCACCTTGATCCAAAAGAGGTGGAAGCTGAGGAAAGAAGAAGGCGTTTTAGGCCTGCGCCTCCCGCACCGGATGCAAGAGCCAGAAATAACGACCAGGTTGTCCGTGGTGGAGCGGCAAACCAGCATGATGGACATATGGACCAAGAAGTCCAGCGCAGACGTGAGGCATTTTTGGAGAGATTGAGAAACCGTCCAGCAGATGGGCCAGTTAACCTTCTTGATGCAATCAGAGCCGGCAGAGCTTTGCGTAATGCGGGCGATCAGGCTGCTGATGGAGCTGTTGCTGTGGGTGGAGACGATGGGCCGCTGGACCTTATAGGTCAAGTCAGACAGGTACAACGTCGTAAAGCAGGTAATGCGCCTGTTGATGTTAATGCACTTGTACAGCAGCACCAACTTGAACGTGCGCAGCGTAATGCTCCCCGGGCCGGCAATGCATTGGGTGCAGGTTTGAATGGAAACGGTGGAAATAGAGATCAAGTTTTGGTTCTTGATGGAAACCCGATTACAGAGATACCATTACAAGATCTTCAAAATGCTATTGCAACAGGCATATATAATGGCCAAGGATTAAACCAGCTAAAACGTGCAAGAATCCAGGCTGAGATTGAACAGCGTGGCCAGAGGGAGGCAAGAAGACAAGTCGAGATGCGTGTGGAACGTGTTGGCGCTATAGTTAATGGTCTTGCTGCTCAAGAAAATGCTAATGCGGGGAATGTCCTTAACGATGATGCTCAGCGAGAACAGCGAGAACGAGAACGCTTGCAACGAGAAGAAGAAGAACAGCAAAGAATATTGGAGGAGCAAGCGAGGAGGGAGCGTGGTCGTCAGTATCGCATGCAACAGCAGCGCCTTGCTCGACAACCAGCTGCCGCCAGAGATGATGCGGCAATAAATGCTGGTGATGGTGACAATCCAGCAGGACAGCCACAGCCGGCTAATATTGTGATTAACCCAGAACTTCAAATGCAAGCTGAAGAAGGTGATCAGCACGCTCAGTTGGAGATTGCTGCGCAGAGATTTGCCAATGCCTTTGTCAACCAACAAAGGGATGATCTTGCAGGAAGCCACGAGTTTAATATTGCTGGTGTGAATATTTCTGTACCCGAGCAAGACGACGAAGAAAAGTTTATAGAAGCTTTTGAGGAAAATTTCGATCGCAACACGATTGAAAACTTACGAGAGTTTCTTAAGAAGGGCGGTGCTGCAGACGAAGAACTCATCGATTGGGATGCGAATGGTCCTAACCTAGATATACTGTATCCAGATGTCCAGAAAACTATTGATGGTGTAACATTTACAGTAAAGCGCGATGGATACAAACGCGCCAGATTTGACGATGATTTTGACTATTTTTGTCAGCTAAACGACACAAGAACTCTCAAAGAAAACCTTAGAGAGTTTATTAAAGAAGGTGGACGAGCATGTGAAAGCATGATTGCTGTTGCCATAGACCAAGAGAACCAGGCATTACTTGCACCCCGTGCAGTAGGACGGCTGAATGCAGGGCTAGTTGGTCTGCTTGAGCGGGCATTTGGTAATAATCCCGATGCTCAGAATAATGATGATATTGACGGTGATGCACAACCAGTGCCGGGTAGAAATATCGCAGCTAGAGTTGCTAATGCTAATGGCCAGAATCCTTTAGCACAGATTCAGGCATTGCGACAAGATCATGATCAAGGTCAGCCAGCGCCTCATATAAATCAAGGCGCTGCTCCTCCTCCGCCACCACCACCTCCTCCTCCTTTGAACGGTGGTGATAACGTGGGCGCTCCTCCTCCGCCACCACCACCACCACCTCCTGTGAATGATGGTGATGACCAGGGGCAGCCTGCTGTAAATGCAGGAAGAGGCAACCCTGACGAGCATCTGCAAGAGGTGCGTGGTCATGTGCGAAATGCACTGGTTGCCCGAAGAAATAACATGGGCCAAGCTCAAACGTTAATTAATGGCTTTGAAGTTCGCTTTGAATCTGAGGAAGACCGTGAAGAATTTGAAGACCGCTTTGCGGAATTTTGTGAGCAACATGTTGGGGATAAACGTGAGAACCTATTAAATTTAAAGCTCTTCCAAGAACAAGGCAAGCATAATGGTTATGAACCTGAGGACTTTAATGATGAACGTGAAGAGGTTGCAGAAATTAAATGGTACCTGAACGCACGTTTACTTGATGAAGCTATAGCAAATCATTCATTAATGATTGATGGCAAGAGAGTACTATTTAATTCTCGTGAGAGGAAAACGGACTTTCAAAATCAGTGGGGCACATATATACGCGCTAACAATCAACCAGGTAATCGCGCGTATAATCAAGCCAACTTCGCAGCCTTTGTTGCTCAAGCTGCTGGATTAGATTTGAATGGTATAGATATACCAGAGGATTTTGTTCTTGCTATCCAACATCGACGTAATCCCCCAGCTGTTCGTCGGAATGCTAGACCAGTAGATCCAGCAGACGACAACCAATAACCACACCTTAAGCCCCCATCCATCCGGACGGGGGCTTTTTTAATTTTTCCCTTCTGTCACAACATTCGTTTACGACTTCTTAATAATTAGTGTGCTTAAACATACTTAGGGAGTCTATAAACTTGGCAAAAAATGCTCGAATGTTCGTTGCATAATCCAGAATCATTCAAGTTTCAGCCTGAACGTATGATCTATGACACGGTCGTAGGTGGGCGAACACTCAAACGTGCTTTGCCGGTTGTCATTGGAATTTTGACTGATATACCCGAATTGCCGGAACAAAATGAATTTACTCATGTTGAGGATGCTCCACATCCATCTCTGGATAAATATCTTCAAGGTATTGAGTTAGGCCCCGATATGCAGGTCAAATATATGAATGTCTCACCCGGGCATTTGGATACAGCGGATATGCAGCGCCATTTGTATGACATTATCCATGAGGAGTTAATGTTGTTTGGTGGAATGCCGTATTCGTGCATAATTGCTGACTATAAAGCTTTGCCTAAATCTTTGATTGACGATCTTACAAACATTACGTCTTCAGCTTATGCACCACTGATTATAAATTTCGAGCCTAATTCTTTGACCGCTATGACCGAGGAAATTGCTGCAGCGCGTGAGGTGCAGCGCCTACAAGTTATGCAGCGTGATTGCTATCATTAAGAGAATCAACAAAAGCTGTTGCATCTTCCCTGCTGTTAAACCGCACTATCTGCTTACAGTCTTGGTATTGCTTGATAAATGGTTCAAGTGCTTGCAAACGCTTTTTGTAGGCCAGGATGTACTTAATCAAAGCAATATCTAATTTATTAGGGCATCCTTTGGGCAGTTCAGGGTTCTGGAAAAAGCGTCGCTTTATAACGCTCCATAGGCACCGCCAAGTTGGGATATCTAAAATAATGATGGTATCAGGATATTTAAAGCGTAGATCTGGATTGTTAATTCCCCCTTCAATGACCCATTTATCTGAAGCGGTTAAAAACCTTTCCAGTCGCTGGCGCCATTTTGGCTTGTCCGGGGGTGTCCAACCGGGTGACCAAAAGTCTAAATCCAAGTGACGCACCGGTAGGGCCAGCTTCTTGCTCAGCTTTTTTGCCAGGGTGGACTTGCCACTTCCTGAGTTCCCAATGATCATTATTTTTTGCATGTTTGCATTATGCTTAATCGAATTGAGACGAATTTACACAAGTGGGGAATTTTTGTAAAGAGTCTCAGGTCGCGGGTTGACTTGGGTATTGCAGTGTAATACACCATCGAGAGTCTGAGTGGTAAAGTAGTAAGGGTATAGTGGGTTTTCAAAAGAAATGCCTCGCATTTATTGCGACGGTTCTGTGGGCTGGTGAATCATTGGCCTTAACACAACAAGAGTATGACAATCTTCGTGCAGAGCTGATAAAAGTTCTGTTGGGCGACTATAGATCTGCGAAAAAAGCAGGCAAACCTCTGGCTGCAAAAATCTCGGATCAGTCGAAACGTTTGTTGCAAATTAAGGCGTCAGGTACTTCCGGCTCTTCAGCACCTGCGGGTACTGCGGCAAATACGCGAAGAGTGCTTTTCAGCAGCAGTGGTATGCGGTTGTTACAGTTTGAAGATGGCCAACGTCATTATATTAAGGCTGATTTAAGGCATTTTGATGCTGAATTACCGCAGGCTACACAAGGCTTGGTTAAAATGCCGCGTCAGACCTTTGATCAGGATCACATAACTGCTGGCCCAATGGTTGGTCCTATAGCTTCTCGTATACAGCATGATCCCATAACACCTCCTTCAGTAGCAAAGTTATCTATTAAGGATATTAAGCATGTGAAGATCGACTGGAAGCAGCCTGCAGCAGTATCACAGACAACACATCGCCAACATGTCGAGATGCCTAGGCAACACGCTATGGTGACTGTGGCCCTCTCAATGGAAGGAACAAGATCTCAAGAAATTGCCGTTGTAAGAGGATGGCTGAACGAAGAAGGCATACCTTATGAAGAGCGTGTGCTGCAATTCCCGATGGAGGCAGAGCACCAGCAACCGTTTGATCAGGATCAGGAAGAAGTGATCGACGCGGGTGAAATCGAACATGCAAGGCAACACCCGCCCATATTGGAGGAAAACTGGTTTCCAGAGGCGGTGCCATTCGAAGAAAGACCTGTGGATGAAGAATTGATAGAGGAGCAGCCAGAGCTTTTTGATCTTCATGCTGATGGCCATGACTTAAATTTTAGGGACATCCCTGTTGGTCGAGATGAAGGGCAACTTGATGAACTGATAGTCGGTGACATCGAAATATTGGAAGAACCACATGGCAGAGAAGAAGCTGTGCCAGGCATACAAGTCGAAGCAGATCAGATTGAGGCTGAAGGCATTCCGATGGGACTCCCTATAGAAGGCATGGACCAGGATGTCGCACAGGAAGAGGGTGCTATGGAGGAACGACAGGGTCGAGAGGCTGCGTTGATAGAAGAAGAGGTTCCACAAGACCTTCAAGAAGCAGCGCAGTTGAATGGGCGGCACGAGGATTATAGAGAACACGTTCCGGGTCAAGATTATAACCCAGGGGAAGAGCGCGCTTTAGAAGAACAATCAGACTCGGAAGAGGCTCCCGAAGACGATAGCATTGAAGCTTTGGCTGGGCAACCTGTGCAAGATGTTGTTGCCGAGCTGGTAGAGGAAGAGTTAGAAGAGGAAGAGCAAGTAGGGCAGTTTAGAATAGGTGGTTTACCCCCTCAAGATAATCCCTTTGCCCAACCAAGAGAAGAGCCAGAACAACCGCCCGGAAATATTTTTATGTGGATTGGCCGAATTGTGACTGGTTTGTTCGGGCAAAACAATGGAGATCGAGACTACCGAGCTCCTCCTGGAAGGCGACATGTGGACCAGCAAGCTGTTGAGTTGGAGGAGCTTAATTAGCTCGATTAGCCCCATAACTGTCCGGAATAAATTTATGCAGGATGGAAGAGCTTGCTGTTTCAAGGCTCTCTCCACTCAGCCCCACAGGCTACGACTTTCCGCGGCTTGACCGCGGAATCCATTTAATTCTTTCATTTTAATGATTTATAGCATTTTCACTTCAAAAACATTGACATAGCTGCTACAACCAAGTCAATAGAACATAAAATAGATTAAGGTGGCTTAGTGACTGGGTATATTGTTGGAAATTGGAAAATGCAGGCGTTAAAGACTGATGTCGAGGCTTTAACAGTCGAGCTTGCAAAAGTCGAAGTAATGGGCGTGCAATTGATTGTGGCGCCATCAGCTCCATATCTTAACCAGGTCCACAATGATCTGCTTGAAAGCACAACTATGGTTGCAGGCCAGGATTGCTCTGCAGAGGCAGAAGGGGCATTCACAGGTGATGTAAGTGCCGCCATGCTGAAGGATTCAGGGTGTGAGTTTGTTATCCTCGGCCATTCTGAACGACGCCAAGGCCGCGGAGAAAGTAATGAAGTCATTCGGCAAAAGATGTTTCAGGCACACGAAGCGGGCCTTAAGGTAATATTATGTGTTGGTGAATGTGATGGCGAGGACGCGCAGGGAATCCTAAAAGCCCAGCTAGATGGTTCTTTGGCCGAAACTGCAACATCTGACAATACGTTGATTGCTTATGAACCCGTCTGGGCAATTGGCACAGGCAAAGCGGCAACACCAGAAGGGCTGGCACCAACTTTCACGTTTATTCAACAGCATATGGGCTTTGGATATAAATGCTTGTATGGTGGCTCGGTCAAGCCAGGTAATGCGGAAGAAATCTTTAAAGTCGAGCATGTCAGAGGCGCTTTGATAGGTGGTGCCAGCTTGAATGCCGAGGACTTTTTGGCAATTGCACGCAGTTATTGCTAGATTTTTTGTAAATATTTGATTACTATGTGGCAGCTTATAAACTAGAGGACATTATACACATGATAACAGTTTTGCTGATAATCCACGCTTTAATCGCAGCCACCTTGATAGGTGTCATCTTGATCCAACGCAGCGAGGGCGGTGCTCTTGGTGGTCTTGGAGGTGCAACTGGTGGATTTATGACCGCGCGCGGAACTGCAAACTTGTTAACACGTGCAACAGCAGTTCTCGCTGGACTTTTTATTGTAATGAGCCTAGTCCTGGCAATTCTATTCCGCAGCCCAGATCGTGGTGCCTCAATAGTTGACGGTATTGATGACGAGCCTGTTGCGACATCTCAGCCGATTGAATCACCAATTGTGACAGAAGAAGCTGCAACAGAAGCAGCGCCAGCGGAACAGCCTACGGAGTAATAAGTCTTTTCAAGACTTTCTCAGCCCTCGATCCGACGCTCCGGCTTCCCGAGGCTTGAACCATAAGTGTCCAGGATAATTTTATGCTGGGGAAAGTCATACTGCTTCAAGGCTCTCTCCACTCAACTCCACCA
>JBMYXZ010000020.1:0-16724 GCA_049608925.1 Alphaproteobacteria bacterium
ATCATTTGTGTTTTTCCAAGGGCAAAATAACTCGCATGCGTTGTAATCATTCCGCCACTTTTGTTGTAGGATCTGAAATTTTTGAGTGCTTCATGGTAATTTTTTAGTTTAACTTGTGTAAGTGCAAGTACTCCGTAAATATTTGCTTCTGGTACATTATTATAATCACTTAGAATTTTGATATACTTCCTAAGGCTCGCCTCTGCTTCTTCGTATGATCCACTGTCATATGACACACGCCCCAATAAGCAATAAAAATCTACAGGTGTTAATTCACCACAAAGTTCAATGCCAGATTTTAATTCTTGCACTGCTTTTTGATAATTCTTCTGATTGTAAAGTTTTAAAGCGTTATTATAAAGAATACGCGCTTTACTTTGATTGTCATCACCATTTAGGTTTGAGGTGGATACGTCTTCAAATTTATTTGCAGAGGTTTTTGCCTTTTTTAGAGTGGGCTGAAAAGCATTGCTTCCACCAGAAACTTGACTAATTGGGCGTTTTTCTATATCGACTTCCTCGGTGCTAACATTTGAGTTGCAATCAGTATCTAAAGGAAGCACATATGGATCTGGGCTCTCCATTGTAGCAAGTATCCTTGCTGCTGTATTTTTGTCGTATTGGTTAAATCCGAAGCCATCTGAAGATGAGGCCTTATTAGATATTGATAGTAATATAATGCATAGCAATGCTGAAAATAATTTAGACACAGATAAATCTCAAAATAAATAATATGTTAATACTGAGGAGATTAATGCTAGTTTGGTGTTATTGTCAATTTTTAAATTCAAATTTACTATTTACAAAAAAATATATTTAAATTATTTCACCTCTTAAACATTTTCCTTCAGCCACTGTCCAATCTTACCAATCTTTGTTTTTGGCTCGCGGATGGCTTGCTGGGTGAAAATGGCCTCTGATCTCTCAAGGTGGGCATAGGACAATAGCCCAGCACAAGTGGAAAAAGCTGGTCCTGCCATGGTTTTGTGTAACATTTGCGATTGCAGAGGTTTACCCAAGCGCACCTGTTTGTCCAATATCGCGCCCGCCATATCACATAGACCGGGCAGTTGGCTGCCACCACCGGTTAGCACCACACGGTTGCTGACACGCTTGTCTATACCAGCACGTTCAAGGCGTTTGCGAATCAGCTCAAAGGTCTCTTCAATACGTGGACGGATAATTCTGACCAGGTCGGACTTAGCAATTTGGTTGGTAGGCGGCGTGTGAAGCTCGCCAATTTGGGGCACTTTGACGATATCACGATCATCTGTTGTCGATGTCATGACGCTGCCATGCAGGGTCTTTAAACGCTCGGCTTGGGATACCGGCGTTGAGAGAATGCGCGCAATATCGTTGGTTACATGCAAGCCACCAACGCTGAGGCAATCAGAATGTACAATATTGCCTTCAAAGAATACGCCAATCGTGGTGGTGCCGGCACCCATATCGATGACTATCGTCCCCAGATCCATTTCATCATCGACTAAGGTGGCAAATCCTGCCGCCAGGGGGGTTGCAACAAATGACTTCACATTCAAATGCGCGCGGTCAACACAGGTTGTGATGTTGCGCAAGTTATTGGTGCCAGAGAATATCGTTAGAATATCAACCCCTAGGTTGTCTCCAAACATCCCACGTGGGTCGCGAATGCCCCGCCTGCCATCGATTTCATAGCTTGTGGGGATGGTCAAGACGGGCTCTTGGTTTTCTGGTTCTTCAACTTGCCGCGCCATAGTCATCAAGCGCCTGATGTCCGCATCGTCAATCGAGTGCCCTGAGATAGGAAGCTCGGCACTTATTGTCTGCGAGCGGGTCAGGGGAATGTTCACAAAGACTTCGCTGATGTTTTCTTTAGCCATTTGCTCGGCCAAATGCACGGCATTTAAGACGGACAATTCAGCTTCTTGCATATCAATGATGTTACCTGCACGAATGCCGCGTGACAGCTGATGACCGACGCCCACAACACGCAGATAGTCCGGCCCATCAACGTGGGCAATGGCGCAGCAAATCTTGCTGGTGCCGATGTCAAGCGCAGCGATGCACTCGTTTGTTGATTGTGTGTTCTTCGAGCGATATTGGCGAATATGCTTAAGGATCATGTCTTCTTACCCTTCTCAAGATCCTGATTGGCGGCCATAGTCAAAAAGGACCTGTCCGGTAATCGTACATCAATGGTTGCGAACTGTTTTGCGTTAAAAGGGTGCTTATGATGCATCTTGGCCAAGCGCAACAGAGCATCGTGCATATCATCTTCAGGTAGCTTGATCTTCAGTTTGTGATCAACCATCAGATCCCATCTGCGATTGCTGACAAAAGTGGCCGACGTAACACGCTCTTTTAATCCTGGGAATTGGTTAAGCTCTCGTATCAGGCTGGCGGCTTCTTTTGGTGCCCCATCGCCAATTACGATCAGCATTTTGGCAAACTTTTTCTTGTCAAAGTTATCAATGACATGACCATCAGCATCGATCAAAAACAGCTTTGACTGCTTTTGCCAAAGAGCTATTGGACGGCGTTCAGACAGACGCACATATATTGTATCTGGCAAGCGGCGTTGAACAATTGCTGACTTTACCCACGGCAACTGTTCCAGTTCTGACTTAGTTTCCTGCGGGTCGAGGCTTAAAATGGGGGAGTTCCGCTGAACGCCTAGTACTTGCAAAATATCTTCTTGCTTGGTGCGTTCCCGGCCTTCCACAAGAATATCTTGGACGTTTAAGCCTGCGCCTCCAGCTGTATTAACTGTAAAGTTATGGGCGCGCCTGATTAGATCTGGACCTGATCCTGATACCCAAATAGCCGCTGGAATGCCAACAATGATCAGGGAGATGGCAAGGTTGCGGGCAAGGCGCAATCTGCGCTTAAAGTCCTCGAGGGTAAAGCGCTGGCGCTTAACTTGAATCTTTGGCCTTTTGGTTTGCGTCCGCTTTTTCATGCTGCTTTTTGTACAGGGTTATCGATCATCCATTGTACCAAGTTTTCGAAACTGATCCCAGAATTTGCTGCGATCTCTGGAACGATAGAGAGGGGGCTCATACCAGGCTGCGTATTGGCTTCAAGCACGAAGAACTGGCCAGGTTTGCCGGGTTGCGTATCGTCATAACGCAAATCCACGCGGCAGATACCTTGGCACCCTAGAGCCGCAGCCGCGCGCCGGCCTAAATCAAGAGCTTCTTTTAAGGCGTCGTCAGATATCCTAGGCGGCACAAAGTGGTCGGTGACACCATCGGTATATTTGGCTTTGTAATCGTAAAAACCCTTTTTAGGCGCCAACTCCATGGCACCAATGGCTTCGTCACCCATTATTGCAACACTGATTTCGCGACCTGGGATATATGTTTCAACCATGACTTCGCTGCCATAAGCCCAATCGCTGGGCAGGCTAGGGATGTCTTTTTCTTCAAACACCAGGTAGACGCCAAGGCTAGAGCCTTCATTCACTGGTTTGATCACATAGGGAAAATCCATGACCTTACGGTCAAAAGCATCGGCTACGGGAATTGTAACGCCTTCAGGAACTGGCAGCTGAGCAGCTTGGAATACACGCTTTGAAAGCGTCTTGTTCATGGCTAGGGCGGAAGACGTTGCATCAGAAAATGAGTAAGGAATTTCAAGAATATCTAAGATACTTTGGATATGACCATCTTCTCCCCAGGTGCCGTGTAGTAAATTCACTACCATGTCAGGCTTTGGAGTTAAGTCTTGAATCAGCTTAGCAATATCGCGCTGGACATCGATTTCTATCACGTCATGACCTAGCGTGCGCACTGCATTTAACACCTGTCGCCCACTTTCAAGCGACACCTCGCGTTCGCCGTTAAATCCCCCTAACAGGACGGCTATTCTTTTGCGAGCAGGTGGTGTTGTGGTCATGCAGCTTTCTCCTTACAGGTTGCTTGAGTTGAATCCGGTGTCCCTATGCGTTGTATCTCCCATTTCAGTTCAATACCACTATTTTCTTGAACTTTTTTGCGGACGGTTTCACCCAGGGTCTCAATATCATCTGCAGACGCAGTGCCGGTATTGATCATAAAGTTACAGTGCTTTTCGGAAACCTGAGCGCCACCAATCTGCAGCCCTCTGCAGCCGGCTTCGTCAATCAACTTCCAAGCGCTATGCCCTTCTGGGTTGGCAAAGGTGCTGCCACCTGTTCGTGTGCGAATGGGCTGAGATTCTTCGCGCTGAGTCAGGTATGTATTCACTGTCTCTTGCACTTCCGCAGAGGTGCTTTTGCGTCCCTTGAAAGAGGCATAGATGAATATCCAATCTTTCGGCAAGCCACAATGACGGTAGGAAAACTGGCAGTCTTCAGCAGTTACCTTATGGTATTTCCCTTTGCGGTCCAGGGCGAGTGCTTCAATTAAGACGTCTTTGACTTCTGTGCCATAGCACCCAGCATTCATGCGCAGCGCTCCGCCAACGGTTCCAGGAATACCGCAGAAGAATTCTAGTCCGGCTATGCCTTCGTCAATGCATGCAAGGGCTACATTACGGTCTAATACGCCGCAACCAACATCAACGACATCATCAGTGACCATCATATTGCTGAAGCCGCGCCCAAGGCGTACAACCACACCTGGGATGCCACCATCTCTGACGAGCAAGTTCGAGCCAACCCCAACCACATGTACGGGTATATCATCGGACACTTCAGACAGAAATGTCGACAAGTCTTCTACGTCTGCGGGTTTAAATATCACTTCTGCGCAGCCGCCGACTCTAAACCATGTTGTTTTAGACAGCGGAACGTTTTCTTGGTATCTCCCACGAACCTGGGGTAATCGATCTACAAGACCTTGCTGTGACATGAAGAACTCCTCTGTACTATCTTATGTGCCAAACGCCTGGTCGCTTGCTGGACCATTGTTGTTGTGTAATTGATCTGGAAGGGCTGCTGCAATTCCAGTTATGCTACCTGCACCCATGCAAATAACATAATCACCCTCGGCCGCAATGCCTGATACTGTTGCTGCTAAGTCATCAGCAGAATCAAGGGCTATAACATGATTGTGGCCGTTATCGCGCATCGCTGAAGCGAGAGTTTGGTGGTCGATACCCTCGATGGACTTTTCACCAGCGGTATGAACAGGCAGCACAACTACAGTATGTGCTTCACTGGTGCATTCAGCAAACTCTTTAAATAGATTGCTAAGACGTGAAAAACGATGCGGTTGCACAACAGCGATAACCCGCCTAGAACAGCTGTTTTTCGCGGCTTCTAGGACGCGTTGAATTTCAATCGGGTGATGCGCATAATCATCGATAATCGTGACCCCATTAGGGGCGCCAACTTTCGTAAAGCGACGTTGAACCCCTTTAAAAGTAAGCAGAGAGCTGCTTATTGTTTCCAGGTCGATTCCGCATTCAAGCGCCGCAGCTATAACCCCCAAAGCATTTTGAATATTATAGGTGCCAATCATCGGCAGAATCATTGTTGTCTCATGAATATCCTGGGCGCCTCTAAGGTCATGGGCTGGACCATGTAGGGATACTGTAAAGGTTGTACGATCTTCTGCTGCTATAATGTCTTCTGCGCGGATATGCGCATCTTCAGACAAACCCACCGTAATTGTACGGCGGTCCGTGATAGTTTCGGTAAGATCGCGAACGTTTTGGTCATCAATGCACAGAACCCCAAGGCCGTAAAAAGGAATCTTTGTAATGAATTCACGGAACGACTTTTTCAAGGTTGCAAAGTCACCATAATGATCCATGTGCTCCTGGTCGATGTTGGTTATAACAGCGATAGTTGCCGGCAGTTTCACAAAGCTGCCGTCTGATTCATCTGCTTCCGCAATGACCCACTTACCCGACCCTAGGCGGGCATTCGTGCCCAAAGAATTGATAATGCCACCACTGACAATAGTTGGGTCCATATCAGCAAATGACATAATGTGCGCTAGTAGCGAGGTACTGGTTGTCTTGCCGTGACTGCCGGCAATTGCGATGCCTGGCTTCAGGCGCATGATCTCGGCCAACATCTCCGAGCGCCAGACAACAGGCATACCTGCATCGCGCGCTTTAATCAGTTCCGGATTGTTGTCTTTAATAGCCGAGGAGGCCACAACCACTGACGCACCCATCACATTTTCTGCTTTTTGACCAATACTGATGGGAATTCCAAGGCGCTCAAGGCGCTCGACGTTAGAATTGTGCGCACTATCACTGCCACGTACTTGATATCCCGAGGCATGTAAAATTTCAGCTATACCGCTCATGCCGATACCGCCAATGCCGATAAAGTGAAGGATTCCAACGTGTTCAGGTGAAATTTGCATCTTTCTTATTTTTCCCAACAGTCAATGTAAGTGGTCATTCTACACATATGAATATAATATTAATAGCCTAAAATTGATTCATAGAGAAATTTAAAATAGCCCCCAAACTAAAGTCTGGGAGCTATCTGTATGATATTCAAGAATGCCTTGATGAATATGCAGATTATTCTGAAGTTGCATTCACATTTGCATCTGCATTTGCTGCTTCAAAGCTAATCTTAACATTAGCACCGACGATAATACCATCAGTTGTGTCTTTGTTGTTCGGCATTGAAACGTTTACTGCACTATCTTTCAGGACATATGCTTTAACACTTTCAACCTCAGGAGAGCCCTCAAGTACTTTACTTAGGTCGTCATTAAAGTCTCCGAGGATAGCGATCTTGCCGCCATACGCTTCATTTTGAATAATTTCCAGGAGGGCTGATGCCATTTTCGCTCTTCTAGCTGTTACTGCATTTATCACTTCCTCTCGAGCTTCCCCTGTAACCGTGGGATCATACATTTTCACGTCTCTTATCCAAAGAAGGTGAACGTTAAGAACATAAAATGTTTCTTCCGTACCGAGATCCGTAACTTTAACAAACAAGTATCTACCTTTTTGGGTGTTTTGCTCGCTGGTGTGTCGATTAAAGCTATTTGATGCGACATTATCCAGAGGCAGAGCTTTACCAACAGCTTCAACAGCTTCAACATTGAACTTTAAGGGGTTCCAAAAAACAGCGTTCCCAAAAAAGTTGTTGTCTACTTTTTTGTATAGGAGTGCTGAGTTACCTGTTTCCTGATGGATCTTGCTAAACTTTGCTGCAAATTCAGCAGGGTCTTTGCGTCCGGATTTGAACTCCTGTGTAAATAATAGATCTACATCAGCACATTTTTTTGAAATTACTTTATGCCTGTCATCTGTGAAGTTTTCGTGCTCACTTACAATGTTTTTTAATAAATTAGTGCGTTCTTTTTCAAATCCGCACATGGCTCCTTGAGCCATGGTATTTATATTGCCAACCCTGAAGGAAGAATTGCCAATTGTAATCTTTCCCGAAAAACCATCATGGTCTGAAGGGCTCATTGTATCACATCCGCCTAGTGACTGTTTCTCGGTTAATGAAATGCGGCCGCTTTCGGGGATCTCCTCGACATTAAATCCAGCTTGCAGCGACCCAGCACAGATAACTCCAACTAACCTTAAAGCAAATTTATTAATGATTCTCATAAATACCTCCTTACTTAAGAATATAATAAACGCACATAAGTGCGTACAAACAATAAGAAACGGCGTCCTATATATCAAGTGTTTTAATTAAATATTTAAAAAGTCTGAAATATATTTCCTGAGAAGTGAGCGAGAATTCTTCGCTGACTGCGGGTATGAGCCTTTTGCTTTCTCTATGATATGCGGGTTGTTCATTAAATTCTGCATTAATTCTGATACTGCCTCAGCAGTGAAGTCTTCTTGCCGGTATAGCCAACCGGCACCACTGTCAACGAAATACTTGGCATTGTAATACTGATGATCATCAGTTGCATAAGGGTAGGGCACAAAGATAGCAGGCGTGCCGGTGACTGCAAGCTCGGCACAGGTCGACGCCCCCGCGCGGGCAATAACAACATCTGCTTCAAACATTTTTGTATATGGATCAGGGATGAAAGTATCCAGCTCGGCGGCAACATCAATTTTTTGATAGGCTTCCCGGGTGCTTTCCAGGTCATCGGCTCGGCATTGCTGCACTACTTTGATCTGTGACCGCATGGCTGGCGGCAGCATTGCCAGTGCTTTAGGCAATTGCTTGCTGAACACGTACGCGCCAAGACTACCGCCAATTATAAAAAGACGAAAATAATCATCCTGCGGCTTTTCATGGTTTTGATAAAATTCATCTCGTACTGGTAAGCCTGTGTAGACTGTATGGGTATCCGTTGGAATTGCTTGTGTATCTTCAAAAGACAGGGCCAAAAACGTCGCTTTTGGAGCAAAGAAGCGGTTGACCATACCGACATAGGCATTTTGTTCATGCAGCCCGTAAGGAATGCGCAGAACTTTTGCAGCCAACAGCACTGCTGTCGCGGGGTGGCCGCCAAACCCCACAATGATTTTAGGCTTTAACCGCCATAGCAATTTGATCATTTGAAAAAAGGAAAGACCCAGCATTAGAACAGCTTGTATGCGATTCCAAAGATCTGTTGTCATCACAGCAGGTGTCTTAATATGATGAACGTTGAAGCTGGACTTGTTCGGTAGATGCTTGGCCCCGCGATGATCGGTTACTAAATGCAGGTTATCGTGTTGCGTGCTAAGGTCTTCTAATGTGGTAATCGCTGGGTACATGTGCCCGCCGGTCCCGCCTGCAGCAAAAACAATAGCCTGGTTTTCCATCATTCAAACCGTCTTCTAGTAAGGCCTAGGATCATCCCCACTGTCACAGCCAGTGCCATCATTGACGATCCACCATAACTGATGAAAGGCAGAGTCATCCCTTTTGTTGGAATAATCCCTAACGTCGAGGCCATATTTATCAGGGCTTGCAGCGCAAAGCCAATGATCAGGCCCGAGCCAGCAATGACGATAAACAAGTCTTCTTCTTTGTACAGTTTCAGAATGCTGCGCAATACGACAAACAAAAACAGCCCTAATATCAGCAGGCAGACAATGACGCCAAATTCTTCTCCGACCACTGCAAAGACAAAGTCTGCATGAGCGTCGGGCAGATACTTCTTCACGGTGCCTTCGCCTGGGCCTTGTCCCATAAAACCGCCATTCATGAAGGCTTCCAGAGATTGCGTTATTTGATATCTATCCGAGAATCTATCGCCACCACTGCCGCTCATGAATTGGTCAATACGGCGGGTGACGTGCGGCAAGAATAAATAGGCAAGCGCCAGGCCTCCAACACCCAAAATGATTACCAGAAAAACCCAATATAAGGCCAGGCCGCTGATAAAGAACTGGCCAAACCAGATAGCGGTGATCAGCACAGTCATGCCCAAGTCAGGTTGCAACAGCAAGACTGAAACAACAGCAGCAAACAGGCCCATGGAAATCATGCGACCTGGGAAGTCAGGGTTTGTCTTATTTTCAGCCAGCATCCAAGCGACGACGACCGCGAAGGCAGGTTTGATAAACTCGGAAGGTTGTATAGAAAAGCCGGCAAAGGATACCCATCTGCGTGCCCCCTTGATTTCCGAGCCCATAAACAATGTGGCAATTATCAGGCAAAAAGTGATTAAAAACAGCAAAACTGCAAACCGCCGTATCTGCCGCGGAGACATCATCGAAAATGTCAGCATAATCAAGATTGTTGGAACCAGGTACATCAAGTGCCTGAAGGCAAAGAAGAAGGTCGACAGATGCAAGTGGTGTGCAACGCTGGGACTGGCTGCAAAAGACATCAAAATGCCAATAAACATCAAGCCAGATATGCCCGCCAGCA
This sequence comes from Alphaproteobacteria bacterium, assembly GCA_049608925.1. GTDB lineage: Bacteria > Pseudomonadota > Alphaproteobacteria > JAGOMX01 > JAGOMX01 > JBMYXZ01. The sequence continues at coordinate 9,713 of JBMYXZ010000020.1, forward strand.
TCCATTTATCAACAGTCCACCACCATTGCCCTAAAAGGCTGCGATCGGTACGCGAGAATGTCGATTGCATGATCAGACCTCCAATACCATGCGGTGTTGTTTGGACTTGGCCGGCTTTACATGAAAGCCTGTCAAGTCATTGACCAGCCGGCGGAATGTATCGCCGCGATGTTCAAAGTTATCAAACTGATCAAAGCTTTCGCAACCCGGACTTAACATGATAACCGGATCCTGACCACCATAAGACAGCGCATCTTTTCGCGCCTCTGCTATGGCTGTTTCTAGATCTCCACATTGCGTAATCTTCACATGCTCCTCAAGAGATTTTGACAATTCTTCAGCGCTGGAGCCAATAGCATAAGCGTGCACAATATTTTCTGTAAAAGGATACACTTCCTCCATTGATGGAACTTTAGACTTCCCACCAAAAATCCAAAAGATTTTCCTAAAGCCTTCTAACGCCCGAGCCGTCGATGCAGGATTGGTCGCTTTGCTGTCATTTATATATGTGACACCATCGATCTTACCAAGGTTTTCTTGGCGATGGGGTAAGCCTGCGAATGATTTGCAACCCTCTAAAATGACATGTTTACTGATTCCCAGTGCTTTGACACTGGCATAAGTTGCAGCCAGGTTCTGGCCATTGCGAAGGCTGGAAAATTCTCGGCAGGTTTGTGAATCAAAGACGACTTCTGTCGTGCTGAAATAATCATCAATCAGCTGGCCATTGTGCATATAAATGCCACCTGGAACGATCTTGCCCTCTGAGATGGGTATTAATTGAGACGGCCGGCCGCGGCGCATGCCATCGTATATTTCTGCACAATATGGGTCATCAACACCAATGACTGAAATTTGCCCTGATGATTGCAACTGAAAGATAGATTTCTTGGCGGTCGTATAGCCATCCATGCCGCCATGTCTACCAAGGTGATCGGGCGATATATTTAACAAAACAGCGACATCTAGCGATATAGATCGCGTCAATTCCAGCTGAAAAGAGGACATTTCAATAACGTAAATGCCTTCAGGGCCCAAAGGCTCTAATGACATGATGGCTTGGCCAATATTGCCGCCCATCTGAACAGCATGCCATGAAAGTGATGCAATATGATTAATTGCAGCCGTCGTGGTGGATTTACCGTTTGTGCCGGTAATGCCAACGTTTTTGGCAGGCAAGTTTTCACGCCCGAACACATCAATATCACAGATAATTGGTATACCGGCTGAGCGCGCGATATTCACGTATGGATGTGGTTCTGGAAAAGTATGCGGTATGCCGGGGCTTAAGACCAATGCTGCAAACATCTTCCAGTCAACACGAGAAATATCAGTAATGATGGCGCCTCTAGCACGGGCTTTTTCGCGCTGGTCATAGTTGTCATCCCAAGCGTACGCCCGGGCGCCAGCTGCTAGGAAAGAATCGATACAGGCCAAGCCAGATTTTCCAAGGCCTAAGACAACAACATTTTTACCGGAAAAGCTATGGGCGGGGATCATGAGTGTTTTACCTCAGCTTTAAGGTCGATAGACCGATTAATGCCAAAATCATCGCGATAATCCAAAATCGTATCACAATAGTTGGCTCAGCCCATCCTTTTTTCTCGAAATGATGATGGATCGGGGCCATTAAGAAAATGCGCTTGCCAGTCATCTTAAAGTATCCAACTTGCATCATCACGGATACGGCTTCGATGACAAAAAGCCCGCCGATAATGCTAAGCACAATTTCGTGTTTCGTAATAACACTGACGGTACCTAATAAGCCACCTACAGCTAGCGATCCTGTGTCGCCCATAAAGACTTTGGCAGGGGGGGCGTTATACCATAAAAAGCCCAGGCAGCCTCCAATCAACGCGCCACATACGACGGCAAGTTCTCCCGTGCCGGCTATGTAATGTAGCTGCAAATAATTAGCAAAAACTTGGTTGCCAACCAGATAGGCTATCAATCCAAAGCAAGCTGCTGCTATCATCACAGGCACTGTCACCAGACCATCGAGGCCGTCTGTTAAATTAACCGCATTTGAAGATCCGATGATGACCAAAATTGCCCAGGGCATAAAGAATATGCCCAGATCAACCAGCCAGGACTTTACCAATGGAATCGCCAGGCCAGAGCTGATCTCTGGGCTAGAAAGTTGCATGGTAAAATAAGTTGCAACTATTGCAATGGTCGTTTGCAAGATCAGTTTAAAGCGCCCAGATAGCCCGTCAGACGAGCGCTTGGTCAGTTTCAAGTAATCGTCAACCGCGCCAATGCCTCCAAATCCCATGGTGACCAGTAGGATAATCCATACGTAGGCATTGCTTAGGTCTGCCCATAATAAAGTGCTGATTCCCAAGGCAAAGAGAATCATTGCACCGCCCATCGTAGGCGTCCCTTTTTTGGTCAGCAAGTGACTTTCAGGGCCATCTTCGCGAATAGGTTGACCTTCCTTTTGCTTATACTTTAACCAGGCAATAAATCGCGGCCCCAAGATGAAGCTTATAACCAGCGATGTCAGAATAGCCCCGCCACTGCGGAATGTAATGTAACGGAAAACGTTAAAGATTGTTATGTCTTGCGAAAGAGGGTAAAGCAGCCAATAAAGCACGAAATGTTCTCCCTAAGCTGACACAGCTTGAATGGGCTCACCCGCATCAAGAAGAGCTTTGACAATTGCATACATGCGCCCATGATGATGATATTGCCCTCTGGATCCCTTTGACATCACCGTGTCGCCTGCTTTTACATAGTCACATACGGTAGCGGCCAAAGCGTCAACGTCATCGTTATGCTTGCCACGCATATTTTCAGGTAGCTTATTGAACAAATGCAGCATTAGACTGCCCGATGTAAAGACCGTGTCGATGTTGTATTTTATCAAATCCTCTACCAAGGATTCATGAGCCTCAATGGCATCGTCGCCCAGTTCTCCCATGTCACCTATCACTGCAATACGCCGCTCAGCAGGAGTTGATCCCAGCACTTGCAAGGCCGATCGCATAGATAGCGGGCCAGCGTTATAGCTGTCATCGATAACCTTTATCGAGCCTTGTCCCCATTTAAGGATATGTTGTTCCCCACGCCCTGCCGGCAGTTTAAACTTTGCGAGCTTTTCCGCTGCAGCTTTTACATCTGCGCGCAGAGCATGCACGACACCAAGAATACCAGCACTGTTTATGGCCCAATGCTGACCAAGGGAGGGAACGGTGTATGTCAGGCGGTCGCCTGCAATGCTTACGGTGACTTCTAACGAATCAACACGAGCATCAGCCGATATAATTCTGACATCACAATCAGCATCATGCCCATAGGTGATGATGGATCCTGCACCAGCGTTTGTTGCGGCACGCGCTAGTTGATCGTATGCGCGGTTGTCCTGATTCAACACAGCAATACCGTCACCGTCCATACCATCAAAGATCTCGGCTTTTGCCTTGATAATGTTTTCGTATGATCCCAGCTTGCCGTAATGCATTTTCTCGACATTGGTCACCAGAGCAACATTTGGGCGCACCATCATAGAGTGATCATGGATTTCTCCAAGATTATTCATGCCCATTTCGATAACGTTATAATCACTGCCTGCCGGCATGTTAGACAGTGTGATTGGGACGCCCCAATGGTTGTTAAAGCTTCTGGGGGATGCATATACGCTTCCTTGTTCACCCAAGACAAAGGCCAGCGCATCTTTTGTGCTGGTTTTGCCAAAGCTGCCGGTAATGCCCACAACATCTCCTGTTGCACGGTCACGCGCAGCGTATGCTATCTTACGTAATGCTTCCAAGCTATCGTCAACTTTCAGGATTGGCGCATCAGCTGGGCTGTTGGGGATGTCTTGATCAACAATCGCTGCTGCAGCCCCTTTTTGCAGGGCATCGAGAACATACGCATGCCCATCACTTTGAGGACCCTTCAGCGCAACGAACAAATCACCGGGAGCTGTCTTGCGACTGTCGGTAGACACACTATTTGCTTTCCACTGATGGTCCGAAGAGGCGCCAATAATCCGACTGATATCTTGTGAGGTCCAAAGTGCTTGCTGGGTCATACCGGTTTAATCCTAGAATATTTCATTACTGTAAAATAAGCACATTACGGGCAATTCAGCAATTGTAAAATCCTTGCTGTGTCCTCAAAATTACGGCAAAATACAGTGTAAGGAGAATATTGATATGCAAACTAAAATTATTGAACTACCAGAGCGTACTTACGTTGGCAGGCAAGTAACCACCAATTACGATAACGAATTAAGCACGGCGACTGCTAGAATTGCGCCAGCATGGAATGAGTTCATGGGCGAGCAAATGTTGTTTGATATCTCAGGCAGATCAAATGAAGCATGCGTCCACGGTCTCTATAGTGATTATACGATGGGTCATTTGGGGCAATACTCTCTGACAATCGGAACATTCGTTAACGACGACAGTGCTGTGGATAGTAAATTTACACTGCGCAAGGTTCCGGCACAGAAATATATGGTCTTCACCACTGATCAAGGGCCAATGCCTGATGTTGTTATTGATACCTGGCGTCACATTTGGCAATTCTTTTCAAATAACAAAGAATACGAGCGCAACTTTGAAGCTGACTTTGAAGAATACGATATGACCAAAGATCGCCAAAACTCGACAATGGATATCTATATCGGGATTAAGTAATTAGGTATTGGTTGATGAATTTATCGCCCGACACGTAACGTGCCGGGCGTTTTTTTTACGGTATACCTTACGACCGGGCTAGTTTTATCCTGCTGTCTTTCTTCTTCAGGGAAGCATACTGACGGTTGGTGTTGGTGATTGCAAGCTGGAATTCCTTCAGCTTCTTGCCCTTCAATTTGGTAGAAGAAATCATCTTCACAGACAAAGGATTAATCTGCTTGGAAAAACGATGCACTTCGTAATGTAAGTGCGGGCCAGTTGCACGACCGGTGCTGCCCACATAGCCAATCACCTGGCCCTGCTTGACTTTTGAGCCCTTGCGTAAGCCCTTGGCATAGCGGCTTAAGTGAGCATAGGCGGTTTTATATTCTGAATTGTGGCGAATGCGGATATAGTTTCCGAAGCTGCTGAAGCGGCCAATGCGCTCGATGGTGCCGTCGCCAGAAGCCTTGATCGGTGTACCAGTGCGCGCGGCAAAATCGACGCCGCGGTGCATTTTCGAGTATCCCAGAACAGGGTGCTTCTTACGCATACCAAAGCGACCAGATAAGCGTGCACCGTCAACAGGTGTTCTTAGCAGTCCCTTCTTCACACTTTCACCTTTGGCATTATAGTATCCCACGTCACCATTTTTCGGGGCAAAACGGAATACCTCCAGAGGTTTTCCTGCAAGCTTCATCATGCCGTATAGCAGGTGGCCTGGGCGCTCGCGCCCGGACTGTGGATCGCGCAGAATTGTATACATCAGACCAAAAGAGTCGCCCTTTTTAATGCTGCGTTGAAAGTCAACGTCATAGCTGAAAACACTGATAAGGTCTTGAATAATAGCGCCAGGAACGCCTTTGCGATAGGCAACTTCATATAAGCTGCCATCAATGGGGGCTTCCATCCATCTTGTGACTGCATCCAGTTTAACCAGGCGTTCGGATGCTTGAAAGTCATCATTTTCATCGCGTATGACCATGACTTCCTTGTCTAGGGAAGGGCGAATGCGAAGTTCATCAAACACACGAAAGCGTCCTTCATCATCACGTGACATTACCAGGTCAAGTTCGTGTCCAGGACGCAGTTGCCGTGGCTTGTAGACTTTTCGTAAAGACTTGACGAGGTTGTGAACTTGCTTTGCTGATAGGCCTTGCAGGGCTAGAATCTTGCCAAAGGTGTCCCCAGGTCCCACAACAATATGCGTTGTTTGTTGGGTTTCTTCTTGGCTTTTGGTGATCAGAATTTCTGGCAGGTTGACCACGGACATATCCGAGCCAACGTCACTGGAGCCAAAATCAAGATCTAGGCTGGGCAGGTAGTCATACAGAGCAATTAAAACCGCAAATGAAATGCATATACCACTAGCAATGAAACGTCCGTATTTTTCGCCCATGTATCCTGAGTTTCCTATCGTTGCAGATTAATCACACCTAAGCAATATTGCGTATCACGAGCGTGACTGCAAGAGGCATTTAGAATTATTTTGATAGACTATTATAATAATTAGAAAACTATTTTATACATCAAAGGGAACTGTATGACCTCTCGCGCCGATATGCTTATCAGTCAACTTGTTTGCTCCAGGATTTGTCACGATCTTATTACACCTGTAGGAGCGGTGCTTAGTGGTCTGGAGTTGTTGGAAGACAACCCAGGTGACCAAGAAATCAGCCAGCTAATTCAAACAAGTGCTGAAGAGTCCGCGCGCAGATTATCATTTTTCAGGCTTGCTATGGGCCACGGTGTGACCCGTAGCTTTTCAACTTTAGAACGTGTGAAAGAGCCTTTAGAGAAATCCATCAATCCCAGCAAAATTTCTATCGAATGGCAGCTTACGGATACAGCATTTGCCAGCAGTGATGTCAGTATGGCATCCAGATTGTTGGCAGCTTTGGCCCTGTGCATGGTCGAAGCCATGCCTTTGGGGGGCTCGCTTTCTATTGCTGCGACCAATAACTTGCTGACGATAACGGGTGAATCTCGCCGTATCACTCTGCCAGACGAGGTTAAAACAACCCTTTTGGAAGGATCTTCGACCGATGATTTAAGCCCAAGGGCGATGCCAGCGTTTATTGCGTGGCTAGCTGCCGGCGAGCTCGGCATTAAAACCGAAGTCGCCGGAGATGATTCTAGAGTAGTCTTTACGGCTGCAGCTGCTCAGGATTTAGCTAACAGCGGCTGAAGCTGGTTGGTAAACCTTTTGGAAGGACGGTCTTGCTAGTGCACGTTCGATGTATTTAGCAAGCTTTGGCCACTGGCTCGCATCAAGCTTTACATTTGCAATTTCCAAACTGATAAAATGCGTGGCAATGGCAATGTCAGCGACTGAGAAAGTCTCGCCAGTGATCCATTCATTGTCCCCCAAGGATTTTTCTAGGTAA
>JBMYXZ010000021.1:0-16492 GCA_049608925.1 Alphaproteobacteria bacterium
CCACAACAATCGCCACACCACCTGCTTTTGGAGTAGGTTTTTCATGGCTTGAGCGATGATTAGGTGCATCGGCAATATTCACGCGCATCATAAACCATGTCATCAGCACTGATACAGCGATAGATATTCCAGAAATTGTGGTAAGAGTCATATTTTCCCATCATGTATGGCTGGGGAACCAGGATTCGAACCTGGGTTGCCCGGTCCAGAGCCGAGAGTTCTACCGCTAAACTATTCCCCAAAACATGCGGCATTGTATGAGAATTTATGGGAAAATCTCAAGAAAAAAATTGCGTGATAAACAGAATATCTGAATCTTTAGCAATTTTTCAGAATCAATCCCAGGAACAACAGATAAATTGACTTTTGTTTGTTTAAAACCTGCCTCGATATCCCCTTTGGTTGCTTTTGCACCTACAATCGCTAGAAAGCATGACATCATTACACAAATGAGCCTATTCATGCCGCCTGCTTAAGCCTCTCAATTTCTGACTTGATATATATTGCATGCTGCTCAGGCGTTTTAATTCCCTGATCTATGTACATAACTTTAATCCCATATTTTCTTTTTAAGTCTTCCGCTATCTCAGAAATATAGGCCGATGTTGCATATATAGATTCGTAGGGTCGATCTTTATCCAACCACCGGCCGCGCTTGCTTAAAAAGCTTTTGTACGTGTCAAAATCCAATCGCGTGACAACCAGAATGTCAGGGATCGGATACGCTTTGCGATCGGTTTCTATGATTTTTTTAAAGCTGTCGAAATAGGAATTCTGCTTATCCAGTATCCATTCTGTATGTGGGCGTCCAATAAGATCCTGCCAAATACCACCATAATAATGATCCAGCAGCACCATTTTGCCAGCAGCCTTTGCTTCAGAAGCAAGCTTAAAGTTATGGTCCCAAATATTACGAAAAGTCAGCAGTAAGGTTATTTGACCGGCAGTTGATTTTCTAACCCAAGCGGGCCAGACTTCCGACTTAGGCTCACGAATATAAGTGGCTTCCGGCATTGCTTTAGACAATGCCTGAAATGTTGTGCTTTTACCGGATCCAGAAATACCTACGATGCTAACCAGTAGACCTTCAGCTTGAGATGCGTGCGACATTAGAAGTAAAATAATCCCCCAAACACGCATTTATCTAGGCGATAGCACCATAATGACCTGACGGCCTTCAAGCTTTGGGCGATTGTCCACTTTTGCCAATTCTTCCATGTCATCGATAATGCGATTCATGACTTTCATCCCAAGCTCTTGGTGCGTCATTTCACGCCCGCGAAAGCGCAGAGAAACCTTGACCTTATTGCCATCACCAATGAATCGCTTTACGTTACGCAGCTTGACCTGATAATCGTTTTCCTCGATCATCGGGCGGATTTTGACTTCCTTGATCTCAATAGTCTTCTGCTTTCTGCGCATCTCAGACTTTTTCTTTTGCAGCTCGTACTTGTACTTGCCAAAGTCAGAGATCTTACAAACTGGTGGATCAACGTTGGGTGACACCTCAATCAAATCAAGGCCAGCTTGGCGCGCCATCTTCAACGCATCATCACGCGAGATCACACCAATATTATCACCTTTATGATCAATTAAGCGAACTTTGGGAACACGAATACTCTCATTTACGCGAGGTCCGTCCTTTTCAGGATTCTGGGGACCTCTTCCAGGGTAACTAGCTATGACCTATTCTCCATCTATTAATTTACTTGTAGAAGGCATTTCGCCTTCATCCACTATTGTACTTATCGCTTCATCAAGCGCAAGTATTTCCTGATTTTTTCCGCCAAGCCTACGCAAGGCAACAGTACGATCATCTTGCTCACGCGCGCCCACCACACAAATGATAGGCACTTTCTTCAAGCTAAGCTCACGAATTTTATAGTTAATTTTCTCGTTGCGCAGATCTGATTCAACGCGCAATCCGGCAGCCTTCATTTTCTCAACGACTTCCAGCGCATATTCATTCGCGTCAGAGGTAATAGGCGCTACAACCACCTGAGTTGGCGCCAACCATAAGGGGAATTTTCCGCCGTAGTGCTCGATCAAAATAGCCATGAATCGTTCAAGGGAACCCAACACAGCACGATGCAGCATCACGGGTATGTGCTTTTCGCCATCTTCACCGATGTATGTTGCCCCCAGACGGTCAGGAAGCACAAAATCAACCTGCAGCGTTCCGCACTGCCAAGCGCGCCCGATTGCATCTTTCAACTGGAACTCTAGCTTCGGGCCGTAAAATGCCCCTTCACCCGGGTTCATTGTAAAGTTCAAACCGCTGGCAAGGGCTGCTTCTTTCAGTGCCGTCTCTGCCTTATCCCATACCTCGTCAGATCCAGCACGGGTTTCTGGTCGATCAGACAGCTTAACGGTGATGTCTTTCTCATCAAATCCAAGATCCTTGTACATCGAGATCAACAGCTCGCTGAACATCTTGGTTTCTTCAAGGATTTGTTCTTCAGTACAAAAGATATGACCGTCATCTTGTGTCATCGCGCGTACGCGGCTAAGGCCATGAAGCGACCCTGAGGGCTCATTACGGTGGCAATAGCCAAACTCGGCGAAACGCAGCGGCAAGTCGCGATAGCTTTTCACCCCTTGGTTAAAGACCTGTACATGGCAAGGGCAGCTCATAGGCTTTACGGCATACTGGCGGTTGTCATCTTCAACGCCAAACATATTTTCGCCAAACTTATCTGCGTGGCCAGACTTTTTCCACAAAGAGAAGTCTACCATCACCGGTGTATTGATCTCTTTATAGTCATAGCGCTCCAAACGCATACGGATATAGTCTTGAAGCTTGCGAAAGATTTCCCAACCTTGCTGATGCCAGAAGATACATCCGGGTGCTTCTTCTTGCAGATGGAACAAGTCCATTTCTTTACCAAGCTTGCGGTGATCGCGCTTTTCAGCTTCCTCAAGACGGTGCAAATATTGCTTCAGTTGCTTTTCCGTGCTCCAAGCCGTGCCATAGATACGCTGCAACATGACATTGTTCGAATCACCACGCCAATAGGCCCCAGCGACCTTCATCAGCTTAAAGGCTTTGCCAAGTTTTCCAGTAGAAGGCAAATGCGGACCACGGCAAAGATCGACGAATTCTCCTTGGCGGTACAACGTTATCTGCTCCTCAGCAGGCAAGTCGCGGATGATTTCAGCCTTGTAGTGCTCGCCCATGCCTTCAAACAAAGCAATAGCGTCGTCACGATCCCACACTTCACGGGAAACAGTCTCGTTTCGATCAACGATTTCCTGCATGCGCTTTTCAATTTTCGGGAAATCATCGATGCTGATCGTCTCTTCACGGAAAATGTCATAATAAAAGCCATTTTCAATCGAAGGGCCTATTGTAATTTGTGCTTCCGGGTATAGCTCTTTGATCGCTTCGGCAAAAACGTGCGCAGCATCATGGCGCAAGATCTCAAGCCCTTCGTCACTGTCACGTGTGATAATTGCTAGATTGACATCCCCTTCAAGAGGACGCGTTAAATCCCAAAAAACCCCATCAACTTTAACAGCAACGGCGTCCTTGGCAAGTTTTGAGCCAATGCTTTCTGCAACATCCAATCCCGTTGATCCGTTTGGATATGTACGAACAGATCCATCAGGTAGGGTTACGGAAATCATTGCGGCCTCCTTTTGCTCAATCATTAGCAGCAGACTCGTCACCAGTTGCTTGTGATACCACCAACTCTAAAGCTTCTTGGGTGCATAGCCCCAATGAAACCGGACTTTTAGCCGTTAGATCTTTCATCTTTGGATGGGTCTTTTCGCGGATTGATCGGATTGTCGGATTGGTAGTCCCCAGCAGCTGACAGATCTGACGATCACTAAGCTCGGGATGGTTCTTCAGCAACCATGCAATACCATTTGGCTTGTCCTGACGCTTTGACACCGGTGTATAACGACCTCCGCCACGACGCTTTTGCGTAACGGATTCTTTCGGGCGAGACCCCACTAGGTTTCTACTTGGATCCTTCATGCAGAGGTCAATCTCCTCCTGCGTCAACTGATTGCTGGCAATTGGATCAAATGGCGCCATACCTGCAGCAATGTCTCCATCGGCGATCGCTTGCACCTCAAGAGAATGCAAACCACAGAACGTACCTATCTGCTCAAACGTCAGTGTAGTGTTATCCAGCAGCCAAATTGCAGTTGCTTTAGGCATCAAAGGTTGTGACATAATCATCCTCTCAAAGGTCAAATACTTAAATCATGATTCGGCACTAGGATAAGGCGTTCCTTAAAAATTGTCACTTACTTTTTGCCGCGCCATGGAAGGTATCCCTAAATTTGCATAATGCCCCCCCCCTTTTGCTACTATGCTTTATGTAAACCTCGAAGCGAGACTTTCGTATGAAAAACGTCACTGCCGCTGATTTTTTCTGGCATAGCCTACTCTTTGTAGCTACCCTCATGGCAGCTGTTTCAACTGCCTTAACTGTAAACACTTCCTTAGACGCCTTATTCGCAGATTCTTCAAGCGAGCCAATGAGGTACTTTAAGGATATACGCAACAGTATTTCTGGTATAATTGTCTCCCTTCCTTTGCTGTGGTTTTCCATTCGGACCATTAATAGAAGACTCCAAGAAATGCAAACCAGCCCGGACAGCCGCCTGCGTGCCTGGATCATGTACATTACTATGTTAATATCAACGTGCATTGTCATATTTATGTCCCTAAGAATCATACAAGATATTCTTGATGGCGCCTCTTTGGGAGTTGCAAGCTTAAAGCAACTGGTCATCTTGTCCACAGCCATGCTTTGTCTCGCCTATTTTAAATTCGACTTGACCAGCCCTTGCCCTAGCGGAAAATCAACTAGGCGGTTTCTGAATTGGGGGGTATTGATAATCATGCTTTCTGCTGCGGGATTTGGTTATTCAAACATACCTTCGTTAGAAACTGCTAAGGAACTACGAAGTGATGCCAAAAAGCGCACACAAATCCAGCGTATTTTTTGGGCTGCCGGAGGATATTTCCGCAATAAAAAAACTGCCCCTAACTCACTGGATGATCTTGTAGAAGGTAAATACTTGACCATTGAGGATACTATTGATTTGGATACAGGCCAGCCCTTTGAATATTCTATTATAGATGGTAGGATGGCCAAGATCTGCACAACGTTTAAGCATGAATACAATGACCGCGGGCCAGAAAGATCCCACTCTGCCGGCAAAGATTGTCTTGTAAGCAGAGTTGGCCCACACCTGGATTAGCCTGAGGGAGCGGCTTGAGTCTAATTCTTGTGCAACTGCAGCGCAACCCAGCCTGAATCTTCTATCTTTTCTTGCAACTTAAACCCCTGCTTTGCATAGGCAGCAACAACGCTATCGGCCTGTTCGCTTAATATCCCCGACAGGATAACTGCGCCACCAGGGCCAACAATTGACGTAATTTTTTCAGCCAGTTGAATCAACGGTATTGCCAATATATTCGCCACCACCAGATCAAACGGGCCCCAATTTTTTTCAACGCCTTGAGCCACTTGACAGGTGACTAAATCCTTCACGCCATTTCGCTCGGCATAGCTTTGGGCGACATTAACCGCTTCAGGATCCAAATCCGTTGCCATCACAGGCACCTGCCACAGTTTGGCCATGGCAATTGCTAAAATCCCTGACCCACAGCCTAGATCCAAAGGCTTTTGAGCGGGCTTAGCTTCGGCAATCAACCGCATACATCCACTGGTTGTGGGGTGTTCGCCGGTGCCGAACGCAGTAGCAGCATCCATCAAGATGGGGATTTTGTCCTTAGGAGCGGACGGATCCACATGGCTGCCATACACCCAAAAAGGGCCCACGGTAAATGGCTGCAATTCTTGCTTACAGGCTTCCAGCCAGTTTTTCTCTGGCACCGGCTCGGATGTAATTTCTAGACCATAGGCCTTTTCTAGAACCCCAAGCATCGGTGTGGGCTCTTGCTCGCATAAACCTTCTAATATCCAATAGTCGCCGCCTGGGCCTTCGAAAAACGAGACACTCATGACGTGCTCAGCTATTGTATCTAACAACTCGTCACCCTTGGCACGGGAAACCTTGGTCTGAATTTTCCACATCGATTCGTTAACCATTCTAGTGTAGTATTGGTTTGAAAGCTTAGCAGATTATCTAAAAGGAACAAGCAGTGAAACCAATTGTTTTGTGTGTACTTGACGGCTGGGGTATAGGCACGAAGAAAACTCATAATGCTATTGCGCAGGCAAATACACCTACATTTGACAAGCTGTTGGCAACTTACCCTAACTGCAAGCTGCAAGCTTCTGCGGAACATGTGGGCCTGCCAAAAGGTCAGATGGGTAATTCAGAAGTCGGTCACATCAACCTAGGGGCTGGGCGCATAGTCAGACAAGACCTGCCCAGGATCGATCAAGCTGTTAAGGACAACACCCTTAAAGATAACTCTGCCCTATGCGATATGATAGCGAAGCTGCAAGCCACCGGCGGTAAATGTCACCTGATGGGACTTTTGTCTCCTGGCGGGGTGCATTCTCATCAAGATCATATTCTGGCCCTATGTAAGATTCTTGAAGATAATAATGTGGAATATGTCATTCATGCCTTTTTAGATGGTCGTGACACCCCCCCTAAAAGCGCTGAGGAATATCTGAAAAAGTTCTCCGGCAAGCCAGTTGCAACAATTGCGGGGCGTTATTATGCCATGGATCGAGATCAACGATGGGATAGAATTGAACTGGCCTACAATGCAATTGTTGGCGCAAAAGGCCCTGAGTACCCTTCACCAAGAGCGGCCCTTAAACAATCATATGCCGATGGCGTAACCGACGAATTTGTATTGCCCTGTGTGCTAAAGGGATACCAAGGCGTTGCAAAAGGGGATGCCATACTGATGGCAAACTTTCGCGCCGACCGCGCACGTCAAATCTTGACGGCCCTACTTGACCCAAGTTTTGAAGAGTTCCACCGCGATATCCTACCTGATTTTACATCTGAAATAGGCTTAGTAGAATATTCCGCAGATCTAGGAAATCTGATGGAGACCATGTTCATACATGATCAACCTCAACAAACACTTGGGGAGATCGTTTCAGGGTCAGGCATGCACCAGCTGCGCATCGCAGAAACTGAAAAATATGCTCATGTTACCTTCTTCTTTAATGGCGGCCGCGAAGAACCTTTTAATAACGAAGATCGCATTTTGGTGCCTTCCCCTAAAGTTGCAACCTATGACCTGCAGCCTGAAATGGCCGCTGAAGATGTCACTAATCGTCTAGTAGATGCCTTGTTGCGTCTTGAATATGATTTTGTCCTGGTCAACTTTGCCAATGCCGACATGGTTGGCCATACGGGAGACATGGAGGCCACCATCAAAGCAGTCGAATATCTTGATCAGTGCCTTGACAAACTATATAGCATGGTGAAATTAAAGGGAGGAACACTGCTGATAACGGCTGATCATGGAAATGCTGATCAGATGCAGGACCCTACTTCTGACAAACCGCATACAGCGCATACAAACAATCCGGTGCCATTCGTGCTGGTAAACCAGACTCTGCAAGAAGCTGGACTACGCGACGGGGCTCTGTGTGACGTAGCCCCAACGATCCTTGATCTTTTCGGTATTACAAAACCTATTTTGATGACGGGCGAAAGTTTAATCCGAAATCTCAATACTGAAAACATTATTTCTGCAAGCTTTTCCCAACCATAGTAACGATTTACGGAAAATTCTTTGCTGTTTTGAACAAACATGCTATAACGCTGCAATGTTCAACCTAGAGGGACGTTTTGGCAGAATGAGTGATAAAATCGCATTTGATGCAGATGTAGTGCGCCAATTAGCAGAATTGCTAGATGAAACAAGTCTTAACGAAATTGAATACGAATCCAGTGATGCCCGCATCAGGGTTGTGCGCCACAATGAAGCTCCACAAGTTGTTTCTGTTGCACAACAGCCGATGGCTACTGGCCCCGCACCAGTTGTTGAGGTCCCACCTGTCCCCTCTGCTGGGTCGATTTCAGCAATTTCTACGGCAGATCATCCAGGCGCCATTAAATCTCCGATGGTCGGAAATGTCTACTTGGCACCAGAACCCGGTGCAGCAAACTTTGTCAGCGTTGGCGACGAAGTGAAAGTTGGCGATACCCTGCTGATTATAGAAGCAATGAAGGTTATGAACCCAATCAAAGCAACATCCGCGGGTAAAGTAACACAAATTCTTATAAATGACGGCGACCCCGTCGAATTTGATGAGCCCATTATCATCATTGAGTGAGGTCAGACATGACTATAAAGAAAGTTTTAATTGCAAATCGTGGCGAAATCGCCCTTAGAATCCATCGTGCCTGCCGCGAAATGGGCATTCAAACGGTGGCTGTGCATTCAACTGCTGACGCGAAAGCCATGCATGTTCGTCTTGCAGATGAAAGTGTATGCATTGGACCTAATCCCGCAAAAGATAGCTATCTGAACATTGCTTCCATCTTATCAGCTGCGACTGTATCTGGTGCCGATGCAATTCATCCAGGATATGGCTTTTTGTCCGAGAACCAAGAGTTCGCCAAGATGGTTGAAGAACACGGCATGACCTTCATCGGTCCTAAGCCAGAACATATTGCCATTATGGGTGACAAAGTCACCGCAAAAATCACTGCCAAAAAATTGGGCATCCCTTGTGTTCCCGGCTCAGCAGGGGCGCTGACCAGTGTTGAAGAAGCCCTTAAGACCGCAGAAGAAATTGGCTTTCCTGTTATTATCAAAGCCAGTAGTGGTGGTGGTGGCAAAGGCATGAAAGTTGTGCAAACCGCCGAAGAACTACCTGAAGCATTCCGCCTGGCTGGCTCAGAAGCCAAAGCAAACTTTGGTGACGATACTGTTTATATGGAAAAATACCTACAACTGCCGCGACACATCGAAATCCAAATTCTTGCTGATGAACATGGCAATGCAATTCACCTTGGCGAGCGTGACTGTTCTTTACAGCGTCGCCACCAAAAAGTCTTTGAGGAAGCCCCCGCCCCGACACTTACAGAAGAGCAGCGCAGCAAGATTGGTGAAGTTGCCGCCAAAGCATGCAAAAAGATGGGCTATCGCGGTGCTGGAACATTCGAATTCTTGTATGAAAATGGCGAGTTCTACTTTATTGAGATGAATACCCGCGTACAGGTTGAGCACCCAATTACTGAGCTTGTAACAGGTATCGATATTGTCAAGCAACAGCTGCTGATTGCTATGGGACAGCCACTAGATATTAAGCAGAGCGATATTAAGCTTAAAGGTCACGCTATCGAATGCCGGATTAATGCAGAGCACCCTGAGACATTTGCGCCAAGCCCTGGCAAAATAGACAGCTATCATGCACCAGGTGGCCCCGGTGTACGTGTTGATAGCGCTATTTACACTGGCTATAGCATTCCGCCTTACTATGACAGTCTTGTGGGCAAGCTGATCGTCTACGGTGAAGATCGCCAGGATTGCTTGAAGCGTCTAGAAAGAGCCCTAGAAGAATACGTGATAACGGGAATCAATACGACAATCCCGCTACATCAGAAACTAGCAACAAACCCAGACGTAGTGGATGGCGATTATGACATTCACTGGTTAGAAAAGTGGCTTGAACTTGCAGCATCAAACGCAGGTGAAAAAGCGGCTTAGTGCCGCTTTTAACTTTTATGAATCCTTAACATAAGGATTCTTTCCTTTTTTGACATTGATACGCACGGGCACGCCTGGCAGGTCAAAGTCTTCCCGTAAAGCATTTACGATGTATCTGATATAAGAATCAGGCAAATCTACTGGCTTGCTGACAAACAACGCAAAGGTCGGTGGGCGCGTTTTAACCTGAGTCATGTACTTAATGTTGATGCGATTCATCTTGATGATTGGCGGCGGATGATAAGACGTCACGTGCTCTAGCCATTTATTCAGCCCAGCCGTTGGCAAGCGCTTGTTCCACACATCGTACATGCGGAATGCTTCATCCAAGATTTTGGTGACATTCTTGCCGGTCTTCGCGGAAATCGGCACGCAGGGAATACCTTTAACCTGAGGCAAGACTTTTTCCAAGCTGTACTGCAGGTCTTTCATATATTCTTGCTTGTTTTTGACTAGATCCCACTTGTTCAAAGCTATTACCAGCACGCGTCCTTCTTCAATTACGCGGTTGGCTATGATTGCCTCCTGCTTTGACAAGGGTGATTCATGATCAAGCACCAGTACGACAACTTGCGCATAATTTACGGAACGCAGTGCATCCTTGACTGCAATACGCTCGACAGAGTCAACAACGCGGGCACGACGACGCATACCTGCAGTATCTACCAGCTTTATTTTCTTGCCTTTATATTCCCAGTCAACGGCAATTGCATCGCGTGTAACCCCAGGGACGTCTGCCGTAATCAGGCGCTCTTCTTCAATCATGTAATTGATCAAAGTTGATTTACCGACATTTGGGCGTCCGACAATTGCCAGCTGCAACGGGGATTCTGTATCGCGTTCCTCTGATACAGGGGCTGACTCCATGTGTTGAGAGAGTTCATGATACAGCTCTGACATCCCCAGGTTGTGCTCAGCAGATAGAGAGATAACTTCACCTAATCCAAGTTTCGCTGCTTCTGCAACTACCATTGCAGAGTTTGTTGATTCCGCTTTATTGGCCAGAAGAATAATGGGCTTATTTACGCGACGAACCATACTAGCAAAGTATTCGTCCATAGGGCCGACCCCTTCGCGAGCATCTATTACAAACAACAGGATATCTGCATCTTCGATGGCTTTCTTAGTTTGCAGAATCATCTGCTGTGCAAGTTCACTATCGTCGGTGTCATCGAGACCGGCTGTATCAATCAGGTGGAAACGTAGGTTGCTAAGCTTGCCGTCTGCCTCTCGGCGGTCACGTGTGACGCCAGGCTGGTCATGCACCAGGGCAAGCTTTTTGCCGACCAAACGATTGAAAAGTGTAGACTTTCCAACATTTGGCCGCCCAACTATCGTAATGGTCGGCAATGTCATTTAAAGGTACTCGCTTACTGTCGCTTTTATCGCATTGCTACCAAGTCACCACCATCTGTCAAAATGAAGATAGTGCCTGATGCCGCGATTGGCGGAATTGATGAAGACCCAGGAAGAGCAATGTCAGCATACTGTTCACCATTTGAAATATTGTGAACTGACATTTTGCGATTGTTTCCTACAAGGTAGAGGTGATTGCCGGCAATCAATGGACCAGACCATACCAATGGTCCTTTTTGGTCTTCAGGTGATTCAAACTGTGGCAACTGTTGAATCCATGCTGCACGACCTGTATGACGGTTCAAGCAGATCAAGGAGTTATTGCTCGAGATCACAAATACATATTTACCTGCAACTGCTGGGCTTTGGATACCACCAATTGTGCGGTTCCACATTTTACGGCCTGTGCGCAGGTCGATCGCAGACATGCTGCCGCTTTGGCTGACCAAGAATACTTGTGTACCAGAAATCACTGGACGCGCACGGATATGCGGGATTGTAGAAAGCGAGTCTACACGACGCAGTGATGCCAATGTATCAGCCCATAGGCGAGAGCCTGTTTGCGTCTGCAGAGCATATACTTCACCAGAAGAATAAGGCACAACTACTGAGTCTCCAGAAACTGCAGGACTTGCGCTGCCCAAAATACCGGTTGATTCAACAATACCGCGGTGGTTCCACAGCTTGTCACCAGTATCTGCATCAAAAACTGACAGAACGTTATTGATATCTACGACATATACGCGTCCATCAAATACGGTAGGCGCCGCACGTATTGGGCTGTCTGTTGATGTGCGCCACAAGATATGACCACTTTGGTGATCAAGCGCTAGAACTTCAGCGCTTGGTGATGTGACATAAACATGATCATGATCAACAGCTAGGCCACCACCAATATAGTTAGTAGCGCCACTTTCAGGCTCGATTGACGTAGACCATAAAGGCTTACCAGAACTTACTTCGTAAGAACGCACTTCTCCGTTCGTGTTCAAAACAGATACAACACCGTGATACACCACAGGCTCGGACAACAAGCGGTGGTCACCACTGGATGATCCGCCAATGCTTTGCTCCCACGCTACCTGCAATTTATCGCCTACTGCTGCAGGGGGCATGTCATGGGATGGGCACCCACCTGCCTGGGCCCAATCAGCGTTGTGCACACAGGGCGGCACAGTTACGTCTTGGCTGGTTGAATCCATAGTCATTTCAGGCAGCTGATCTGTCAACATAACAGTCTCACGCTCGCCTTCAGCAACAGGCTTTTGGGTTTTAAAAAAGCCACACCCTGAAAGCAACAGAGACGACATCAAAACACTAGGTAGAACACGAAAATTCATAAATATACTCCGTAAATTTGTTCTTTTAAGATTTGCTTAGCAAATGAGATTTATAGATACTAATGCGAGCTTTAGCGCTTGCATCCAGAAAGCGATTAGCTGAAAGCTCGTCCAGGATTGCTTCCGCTTTATCCATATCGCCTGCTTTAATTGACAGAACCGCTGTCAGCTCATTCGCCAAGACTTCCCATGGATTATTGCCAAGCGTGGCTGGGTGCAATGCTTCAATCAAAACCTTAGGATCTTCATGATCCATAGCTGCGAGTGCATACAAAACGAGGGAGGCTTGACGGAACAAAGCATCGACTTTGCGATTGCTCGACAGGGCTTTCAAGATTTCAGCTGCTTCCTGCATTTTCGGATGGTTGCCAGCCTCATCAGTTTCATTCATCAGCACGCCTGCGCGTTGCAGATCTGCAAGAGCTGCATAGTTACCTGATTCTGCGGCCATATCCCCCAAAAGCTTCAGTCCTTCATCAGACTTGCCATCGGCAATTAAGGTTACGGCATCGATATATGCATCGGCTTTTTCCATACGCGCAGTCTGGCGCGCGTCTTTCCAATAGATAAATCCACCGGTACCGACTAACAAGGCAAGAATCGCGGAAATGGCATAGTTGCCATATTCTTTCCACATTTTCTGCATCTTTTCAACGCGCAGATCTTCCTCAATTTCCTTCATGAATTCGTTCACAATGGTCTCCGTATATTTTTCTCTCGCTTAACCTACAAAAGGATTGGGAAAAAGTAAAGGATTCTGATGAATCAGGCCAGCTTAGACTCCAACAGCAGAAAATACTATCCTACATAAAAAATTTACCATTCCTTGAGGTTTTTTTAGTAAAGTAGAAAGTGAAGATACTGATCGGAGAATTTAATGCGTACTATTGGTTACATTTTAAGTGGTTTGCTGGCAGCCGTGCTGATTCTAGCTATTGTCGTTCCCAGAGCTGTGAACATTAATGATTATAAACCAATGGTTCAGGAAAAAGCTTCTGAAGCTATCGGCCGTGAAGTTCGGCTAGATGGTGAAATTAGCCTGTCGATTCTTCCCCTTCCACACGTAACTGTTACAGACGTTAAGGTTGCAAATGCACCGGGCGCCAAAGCACCTGAGATACTTCATATAAAAGAAGCCTCGGCATCGGTTGCTTTATGGCCGTTACTTAAAAAGATCGTTGAAGTTAAGTCAATCACGCTTGAAGAAATGGTGTTGAATCTGCAGAAGTTGAAAGACGGCAGTAATAACTGGGATTTCCTTACTGCAGACAAAAAGCCTGAAGATGCAGGAGCAGCCGATAATACTGAGGCCGATACCAGCGGTTTTAAAGTTGAATTTTCTCCTGAGATCAATGTTGCCAATAGCAGAGTCGCTTATGTAGACGGCGCAGACGAGACCGTTGTGGAGATTAAATCTTTCCAGATGCTCTTTGAATCAATGAAAGGTCCGGCAGAAATCGAAGGACAAATAGCTGTGTTAGGGCAGACACTATCATTTGATGGAGATGTCGGGAAGATTGTTGATGGCGATTTGACCAACATACGCGCCAAAGTGTATATGAGCGGCCACAGCTTGGAAGCAAAAGGCGCTGTCAACATTGATCAGTTGGCCTTCACAGGCACATTAGACGGCAAAGTTGATATGACAGGGATCAAAGTTCCAGGCCTTCCTCTTGGTGCAGCTACGTTACTGGCAGCAAAAATCATTGCTTCTAAAGATGCCATTGAGCTGAAAGATTTCAAAATCACCTCTGGTGAGATCAATGCAGATGCATCCGCCAAGGTCGACCTTGGGGGATCAAAAGCCTATGACATTAGCCTTGCAGGGCTACCGCATGGCACAAAAGCAACCGTTCACGGACAAATTGGTGGTCAAAAGGGGCGCGCAAGCCTAAGCACCGAGAATCTGGCTAAGTTACAAAGTATGTTTACCGGCATGAGTCCCGACCTGATTCCTAAAGAAGCACATGGACGCGCTAACGCAAGCGCTAATTTCCATATCGAGGGCAAAGAGTATCACCTGACGAATATCAATATCGATGTTGCCGGCAGAAGCCTTACAGGCGATGCGAGTGTCTCTGATAAAGTCAGAAAGTTTGATATTAAAAGCCCTAATGCGGCCGCATGGATGAGCCTGCTATCTGGAAAACCCGACTCAGGGTCAGGTATTAAGGCAATTGGCATCCAAGGTAAAGCCTCTGGCCCCACAGATAATATGGATCTAGATGTGGTGGTTAATATTGGCAATGGATATATAAGTGCAAAAGGAAAACTGGGTAAAAACCAGCAATTTAATGGCAGTTTTGGACTATCCTCGCCTAACCTAAATGGATTTTTAACAGCACTTGGCTCTAACCCAGGGGTTATCTTAGGCGCTGCGAAACTGGATGCCAAAATCGTGCGAACTCAGCAAATGGTTAAGCTTTCTGGCATTAAAGGAACTTTAAGCCCACGCGGTAAAACCGTTGCGTTTTCAGGCCAAGTTGATGTGAATACTGCCGCTGCAAAGCCTGCGATAAATGGCGCCTTAAACGTAGAGAGTTTACCTCTTAGCGCAATGATGTCCCAACTGGACATTGATCTGCAAGTACCCGACCAACCCTATGTTACAGCCTCAGCAAAAAAGGACGTGATCAAAAGCAAGAAGGCTTCAACGTTTAAAGGCTGGTCTTCGGCTCCTATTGATATGTCAGGTTTGAGGTCCGTGAATGCAGATCTGAAAATCAAAGTAAACCAGCTGATATATGCCCCACTTAAGGTAAATAATCTGCTTGCAGAAATTCGTTTGAACAATGGCGTTCTTGATATTACCTCCCTGCGTGGTGGGGTGTTTGGCGGCCAGCTGGTAGGAAGCGGCCAACTCAATGGTAACGCGACCCCGTCTGCAAAAGCCAACATGAACATAAGCGGTGCTAGCTTCCAGAGAATTGCCGAGCAAGCAGGAAATACGGGGATCAAAGGCGGCAATCTGGATGCAGGTTTGAATATCAGCACGCAGGGCGCCAGCGAAAAAGCTATGGTTTCTGGCCTGAATGGACTTCTAACTGTACGCGCGAGTAACGGCACTATAGAAGGCATTGATCTCGAGGCTTTAACAGATAGCCTAAAATCACTTAATAGCGCCATGGGTATTGTCAGTGTCTTCGCCACGTCGCTTGAAGGCGGTAGCACAAAGTTTAACACGCTGGACGTTCACGCCCCCATCAAAGGAGGCATTGCCACTGTTCAAAAGCTGCACCTAGATGCACCAGTAGCTTCTTCCCAAGGAAAGGGCGTTGTGAATCTGAATGCATGGAACATCGATATCAAGGGTGACCTGAACCTGAAACAACTGGAAAAGCTTCCAGAGTTTGGGTACACAGTCCATGGTCCCATTGACGCTCCTAACGTTGGCGTTGACACCAGCTTTGTTGCGCAGAAAATGCTCGAGGGAGTTGGAAAAACAATATTGAAAGAAGTCATCGGTGGTGGTGCAGTTGGTATACCAGGTGCTGGCAGTGCAATCGGCGCGATTGGTGGAGCCATTGGCAGCATTTTAGGTGGTGAGGATAGCGAAAATAAAGACGCTCCGGACTCAGGAGGATCTGACCCGAAACCAGAAGATATTGTTAAAGACTTACTACCAGGTTTATTTTAATGCATCAGGATAAGATTCAGAACGTAGAAAAGTACCCACGTGTAGGCGTGGGTACCTTTATATATAACGAAAAAGGCCAGATCCTGCTTGGCCACCGCATTGCTGGTCATGACAGTGATACGTGGACCTTGGTTGGAGGCCACCTTGAATTCGGCGAAAGCTTTGAGGACTGTTCACGCCGAGAAACCCTGGAAGAAACAGGCATCAAGCTATATCAACCGCAGCTTATGACCTGCGTTAATGACTTGCACGCTGAGTCTGGTCAGCATTTTGTATCTATTTTTATGAAGGCCAAAATCAAATCTGGCATTGCCAGACCACTGGAACCTCACAAATATGACGCCTGGAAGTGGTATTTTCCGGATGAATTCCCGGAAAATGTGTTTTTCTGCATGAAAAATCTATTTTCTACCCAACCGGAAATATTGCGTACAATCAATAACTTCTCTTGACAATATTCGCAAGTCCTTGCCAGTAAATCAAATATCTAAAATTATTCATTTTTCAGAAACTTTTTCCGTAGTATCCTTTATGTTATGAAAG
>JBMYXZ010000022.1:0-16126 GCA_049608925.1 Alphaproteobacteria bacterium
TGGACTCCGGGCATAAAGCCCGGAGCGTCGGAGTGTGGGGGAATGGTATTTGAATGTTCTGTTTGGCCCAGATTTTCCCGGCTTAATTTGTGTTTATACACATTAAAATATACTCAAAGCATTAATGAGTATACTCTTGAAGCATTTACCCCGGACACGGGTTGAAAGGGACCCCCTACGTACGTCCGCGGACAACATAGGTTCTGGCCAGAAAGTCGTGCAATCCCTGATTTTTTTCGGTAAAGGCAACCATAATGTATCCGATAAACATTATGAAGCCAGATAAGTAGCTGGCAAAGTGCCGAAGAGACGCTTGCCCAAAGGAAATCTGTCTATAATCATAGTCAGTAACCATTACTCCAACGGCTAGTTTGCCTGGTGTGGCTTGAAAGTGAGAGGACGTGAATAAGGCGTCATAAAGCCAATAGGCAATCAACGTTAATCCCCATGCTGGGTGTATAAAGTTGCTATTGCTTGTATAGCTAGTGCCGAGCCATATCTGTTCGGCAAAGAATATGTTGCCAATGATGCTAAGCACGCCCAGACAAATCATATTGTCGATGATCGCAGCGGCCACACGTCGCCAAAAGCCTCCGTACAGGACTGTATCGATGTTTTGAGTTTCTTCCATATTCACAGTTTGATAAATTATTATAAGCTGTTAATTATCTACGATAACATAAGTCTTTGCAAGTTTATCATGCAGTCCCTGTTTTTTACTAGTGAAGGCAACCATGATATACCCTATCCATAGCGTTAAGGTTGAGAAGCTTTTACACATAAAACGCAGTGTTGATTCTGCCCAAGTTAGCCTTTCAAGCTCTTTGTCTACAACTCTAATTCCTAAGGCGCGCTTCCCTGGAGTGCCTTGCAATTTTGAGCATTCGAATAACGAATAGTAAAGCCAAAATATCATGACTGATATTTCTCCGACGATGAGAGGCATGTGCTCACTTAAAAGTATCAATGGTACGATCCAAGGAAGGTTTATAACAAGGTCAATGATGGATGCAGCAACGCGCAGCCAAAAGCCAGCATACCTGATATTTTTATTCATATAATAACCCCGAAAAATAACTCACATATTATATACTATCAAATTGAGATTAAAAAATGTTTAAGCTATATCAGGCCTTGGCATGCTTTTGAATTACAGCAGCCACAACAATGATGACGCCAGCGCTGCAAAGCCTCCCCAGGCAAGTATCCATCTTATAACCACCTTAAAAGGCGGGCGGTTTTCGTTGATGGGCTTGTGCACCACAACCGTAGACCCAACCCCATAGCTGATAGCTGTCCTGGGGTCGGGCTTTGGTTCCGCGCGAATATGGCGCGATAGCGTGGTTGAATTATTTGCGCTCATTGATCGGTACAAACTTGCGTGTTGGCTCACCCATATACAACTGACGTGGGCGATATATACGCTGGTTTGGATCGCTCATCATTTCGTTCCATTGCGAAATCCAACCAACCGTACGGGCAACCGCAAAGATCGCTGTGAACATTGATGTAGGAATGCCCAAAGCACGGAAGATAATGCCGCTGTAGAAGTCCACATTTGGATACAGCTTGCGATCAACGAAATAGCTGTCCTCCAACGCGATGCGTTCCAGTTCAAGTGCCAAATCCAAGAGTGGTTCTTCTTTAATGCCCAAAGCATCCAATACTTCATAGCAAGTCTGTCGCATAACTTTGGCACGTGGATCATAGTTCTTGTAGACACGGTGACCAAAGCCCATTAAGCGGAATGGATCATTCTTATCCTTTGCACGTTCGATGAACTGCGGAATGTTTTTCTTATCGCCAATGGTGCCAAGCATTTCCAAAACGGCTTCGTTGGCGCCGCCATGGGCAGGACCCCACAAAGAAGCCACACCACCTGATATACACGCAAACGGGTTGGCGCCGCTTGAGCCGGCCAAACGCACGGTTGAGGTTGAAGCATTCTGGCCATGATCAGCATGCAGGATAAAGATGCGATCCATGGCTTTTGCCAAGATTGGATTTACGTCATATTCTTCCGTTGGCCACGCGTTAAACATATACAAGAAGTTTGACGCGTAATCTAAGCGGTTTTGCGGATATGGGAACGGATGGCCCAACGAGTGCCTATAGGCCAACGCCGCAATGGTTGGAACCTTTGCAATCAGGCGATGGCTGGCTAGCTCACGCTGCATTGGGTCAGAAATATCCAAGCTATCGTGGTAGAACGACGCCAAACCACCAACAACACCCAGCATAACAGCCATCGGATGGCCTGAACGTGGAAACCCGCGGTAGAAGTTCAGAACTTGCTCATGAAGCAACGAGTGATGGGTGATTTGTGATTCAAAAGCAGACTTTTGATCTGCATTTGGTAGCTCACCATACATCAGCAAGTAGGCTACTTCTAAAAAGTTACAGTGTTCAACAAGGTCTTCAATCGGATAGCCACGATAAAGTAGCACGCCATTGTTGCCATCTATATAGCTGATATTCGATGTACAGCTGGCAGTGGATGTAAAACCTGGATCATAAGTGCCGATTCCTGTGCTGCCCAAAAGTTTTTGAACGTCGAAAAATTTGCCACCCATCGAGCTTTGGTAAATCGGCATCTCAAAAGTTTGTTGGCCGACTCCATCTGCTGCAGGAAGGGTAACTGTTGCTGTTTCTCCGGTTTGGCTCATGTTCGAGTTTGCCCCTGGATTAATATTCTTTCTTTGCAAATTGTCCATATCGTTTCCATGTCAATAATGATAAGCTTAGAACAGTTTACGCAACAATCCTATACAATTATTTAACAAAAATATGTTTCTACGCCTCAGCATCATTTTCACAATTTTCCTAGCGATGACCATAGTTTTATGGACATTTCCTGCTATTCCACAAGATCTTAGCTATCATATGTTTGCAGACCGTAGGACTTTGCATGGTATTCCCCATTTCTGGAATGTCGTGTCGAATATTCCGATCTTTCTGGTTGGGGTTTATACGCTGGTATCGCGTTTTTCTTCCGGAAAAGAGGTCCTGGCGGGCGAGTCATATCTATGGCGGCTGTGGACGGTGTTGGCAATAGCCGTTGCGGTTGGGTCAACATATTACCATACTGAACCTGAAAATCAGACGCTGATATGGGATAGGCTGCCGATTGCAATGCTGGCAGTGGTCTTGCTGGCATACTTTATCATGGATCGTGTTAATAACGAGGTGGGGTTGAAGGCCCTGCCTTTGTTACTGCTGTTGGGTGGTGCCAGTGTCATCTATTGGGGATACACCGAATTGATGGGGGCAGGCGACTTGCGGCCCTATATCCTGGTGCAGTATGGATCGATCGTTATGGTGCTTGCGCTGATGGTTGCTTTTGGCAGCCGATATACGCACAGCTGGCTGCTGGTAGTGGGATTAGGGTGGTATGGCGTCGCTAAAGTCTTTGAAATCCTGGACCATGAAATATATCGCTATCTCGAGTTTCAGATCAGCGGTCATACATTAAAGCATTTCTCGGTTGCTGCAGCACTGGCATGCATTGCGTTGTATATGAAGCATAAGAAAGTAATACAAATGAAAAAGGTCAAAAAGCTATGACGCCCGATCAGAACATAGCATTGCAAATGTTTACCTATATATTTCAAGATCACAGCGAGCAATTTTTGTCCGAAACCGGTTATGGCTTGGATCAATTAAAAGAATGCTTGCTAGAGCCTGAAACCCTGGCAATGATCATGGATTATATGCTGGAACGCGAAGATCTGCTGGTAGGATTTTGTCAGGCGGAAGGATATAAAATTCAAGATATCTGGCGGGCACGCATGAATCTTCCCGGGGCACCGCAAGAAGTTATCGTGTCTTCGTAAAGTGTTAGCTTGCACAACTGAATGAAAAATTTCTTATTGTTTTTTCTTACATTGTTCATGGCTGCAGAAGTTTTATCCTGTCAGATAGATGAAAGGGCCCCTGATGGGTCAGTCGCTAGAAGAATTGAAATACCTGAAGATATCTATCAGGAATCCAAGATTATATGTGAGAAATTTAACTTCAACCTGTCTCGCTTGGCATGCGTATTGTTTGACACGGCAGACATTGTTGCACCCATTTCAGAAAATAAAGATAAGTTCATCAGCCGATTGAAGCACATGATCATGATAAGGCGGTTTTATTGCCGTGTGTTGCCGTGTTCTGAAGTCTTCAGCCATGAAGAAGTTGACATTCCACAGTGTGATGGCAAGCGCGTTTTCTTCTTTGACTTGGATCATAGTCTTATAAAGGGGTTCAATTTTGCAGCATCTAAAGTTGACAGTTCAGAATCGTATGACTCGGAAGCTACAGAAAATGCTCTGTTTACAGGGTATATTCGCAGCAACGGGACTAGGTTTATGTTTTTTCAAACTATCCCACACCTGAAGAAGTTATTCCTATACTTGATGCGTCAAGGGTATCTATTGGCGATATATTCAGCAGGTTGTGAGGATAGAAATCGTGGCTGGATGGGTGCCGTAGGGGCCCACCTGTTTGGCAAGCAATGGTATTCAAAGCTTAAGAAGCAAGGGCATTTCAAAGTATTTTCCAGCCAGCATTGTTTTAAAGGCGAGGCGCGCAAAAACATATCAAAGATAGTGACAAAGTATTACCCCGATGCAGATATTAAGCGGTGCATTATGCTGGATGATTTGCTTATAAAGCCTGAGGGCAACCGGATTGGTTATAGTTTAAAGATGAATCCAATGAAGCATGCAGCGGCATTTATTGCTGGGTGTGTGGCAGAATTTCGAGCGAGTAATGAACAAGGATCTATTTGGAAGATCTGCCGAAAAGCCAAGAGCTTTAAAAGACGTTCTAAAACAAATTGGGCGAGGTTCTTGATGTCTGGAGAAACAGCTTTAGGGCTGCGCCCAGCAGTGCCGCCAAATAATTTGAATGGATCCTGGGCGTAAAGTTATAAATGTATGGGATATTTTGAGTTGTGGGGGAATGGTATTTGAATGTTCTATTTGGCCCAGATTTTCCCAGCTGAATTTCGTGTTTATGCAGGGCAAAATCAATACTAAGCATTGGTGCGCATGGGAGACTAACCCACCATTCTAAATTATCCCGGACACTCATGGAACAATCGGGGAGCATCGTCGTACAGAGCAGACAAATAACACAGCTAATATCGTAAATATAAAACCCAGAACACATTGACTTCATGAAATTCTGGAGCGGGCGAAGGGATTTGAACCCTCGACCTCAACCTTGGCAAGGTTGCGCTCTACCCCTGAGCTACGCCCGCTTATCAGATCGCTTAACGATCGTTAAGCACAGGCTGATAATACAAAATTCCCCACGGGATGCAAGCCCCTAAATGCATTTTTTTCTATTTTTTATCTTTTGGCCACCTGTTATGCACCCATAGCCATTGATCTGGGTGCTGCCGAACCCAGTCTTCGATCATCTGATTTACCTTGACCATTGCGGCTTTGGTGTCAGCATGCGCATCGCCCGTGTCTGGGATATCAATAGGCGGGTGGTAGGTTACACGAAATTTAAAGCCGCCAAGGCGCTCCACTTGAGCGGGCACCAAGGGGCAATTGTATTTAATGGCCATGCGGGCCGCAGCAGGCGCCGTCATGGCGTCTCGGCCAAAGAATGGCACAGAGATACCGCGATTCATCTTTTGATCAACCAGTATGAAGAAATGGGTGCCGTCGTCTAAGGCATCAAGAATATTCTTGGCATCTCCTCGACCTTTTGTGAGAATATTTTGCTTGCCTCGACCTTGAGCGTACATGACGATTTTATCTACCCATGGGTTGTTGGTGGCGCGATACATCTGCGTCATGTTCAAGCCCCGTTGAGCTGCCGCGATGATTGCCACTTCCCAGCTGGCCAAATGTGCGCCAAATATAATCGCAGGCTTACCATCATTTTTCAGTTGGTCAATAACGTCGGTTCCGATCACTTCTATCCGGTCGTCATTATAGAAATCTATGTCATATATGTTGGGGTATTCCCCCATAACGCGGCCAAAGTTATCCCAGACCCCCATAACCGTGTTAGATCTCTCTTGATCGGTAAGGTTAGGCAGGGCCCAGCTTAGGTTCTTCAAAGCGGTCTTGTGGGCTTTAGAGAGAGGTCCAACCGATCGTAAGAGAAAGGCTCCTATGGATGATGCCCACGTTATAGGAAGGGAACGCCCTAGCAGATACAATGCGCCTGTGAAGAAGGCTTCAATCGGATAGCGTACGGTGTGTCTAAGAAATCGCTTCAGCCATAAGGGCATCAAGTGGGCTCCAGTCTTCAAGCTCGATGGTTATCTTAACCGGCATGATAGTGTCTCTGGCTGCAAAAGGCAAACGCACATAGTCTTTTTCTGTTGTAACGAGAGGCTTGCCAAGGTTGGCGAGCTCTGTCAGTTCCTGCGAGGTGAAGGCATGGTGATCAGGAAATGCTCTGCGATGCGCGATTGTGCACCCATTTTGCTCCAACATTGCAAAGAACTTGTCTGGGTTACCAATGCCAGCAAATGCTGTCACAGGCCCTTTGGGGAGCTCGACAGGGATGGGATGTGCTTGCCACAACGGGGTTTTCCAATGCTGTAGCTGCCTTTTGGTCTCTGGCGATTGAACGCCAACCACTATGGTTGCAGCGACTTTGCGGAGGGCATCTTTCAAAGGCTCACGCAGAGGGCCTGCGGGAATCATGTGCTCGTTACCCAGGCCGCGTGCACCATCGATTACTAATATGGATACGTCTTTAATCAGCGTTTCATGCTGCAAACCATCATCCATAATCAATACTTTGGCGCCAGCAGCAATAGCTTTTTCTGCAGCAGCATGCCGGTTTGCCCCAATCCAGGTGGGGGCAACTTGAGCAAGCAACAGAGGTTCGTCGCCAACATCTTGTGCTGTATGGACAGCGGGATCAACAAGCAAAGGGCCTTTCAATTTGCCTTTATATCCGCGCGATAGGAAGTGTGCACCCTCGATGCGTTTGGCAAGTGCCATGGCTAAGGGGGTTTTGCCGGTGCCTCCAGCCGTTACATTACCCAGGCAGATCACTGGGGCGGATACAGCTTTTGGTCTGGCAAATGCTTTGGAGATGGCAACGCCCATACCATATAAATCGCTGATAGGAGACAAAATGCGTGCCCAGCTGCTTGGTGGTTGGTACCAAAAGTCAGGCGCTTTAGGCATTTCTCACCTTTTGTAAATCTTCCATAGTGTCGACACCAACAGGTTCTTCGTCAACCAGCGCGACGCCGATGCGCATGCCGGCTTCCAAAGCGCGCAATTGCTCGAGGCGTTCGCGCTTTTCCAATGGGGAAGGGGGCAGGCTTACAAACTTTTCCAGCGCCTGTCTGCGATAGGCATAAATGCCAATGTGATGGATGTAGCTGGTCTCGCCATAAGGCAGGGCTTCACGGCTGAAATACAGCGCTTCGCCGCTTGCTGAAAGCGCAATGCAAACATCATTGGGGTTCTGGGCGCGCGCATCGTCATCATGGCGAAACCCCAGTGTGGCGATGTCGATGTCTGGATTTTCCAACGGCTTCAGCACGGCTTGGATCAGCTGGGGAGAAATCGTTGGCAGGTCTCCCTGCAGGTTCACAATTACATCAAAGTCTTGATCGATTTGCTGTAGTGCAGCCCAAATGCGATCGGATCCTGATGGCAGGTCGGGGTCTGTGATGATGGCATGGCCGCCAATGCACTTAATGACCAAGAGTACTTCAGGTCCGTCACAGGCAACATATACCGGCCCAACATCCGCCGCACAGGCTTGCTGGTATACGCGCACAATCATAGGCTGGCCGTTGATCAGGGCTAGTGGTTTATTTGGCAAACGGGACGAGCCCATTCTGGCTGGGATTAGAACACATGTCTTCATAAGCTTCTTTTTAACAAATATTTGCGGAAATTACATCATCTTATTGATAGACATCGACTGGTCATAAAGGTATATTAGTGGTAAAAAATAATAGTAATAAATAGTGGGGAGGACTATATGATCGCCGAAGTAGACGAGCAGCTGTTACCACCGGATTACGAACCTTCTGACAAAGAAGATTACATGAACCCTCTGATGCTGGCTTTTTTCAAGCGTCAGTTGTTGAATTGGCGCGGAGAGCTGTTGGAAGAATCAGCTGAAACCATCCATGCAATGCAGGCTGACACACATGAAGAGCCAGATATCGCAGATAGAGCTTCAACGGAAACAGATCGGGCGCTAGAGCTGCGCACACGTGACCGCGAGCGTAAGTTGATCAGCAAGATTGACGAGGCCCTGCAGCGTATTGAAGATGGCGAGTATGGCTATTGCGAAGAAACTGGTGATCCGATTGGAATTGCACGGTTAATCGCTCGCCCGATTGCGACATTAAGTATCGAAGCGCAAGAACGCCACGAGCGCAAAGAGCGAACGCAAATGGATCAACGCGTTTAGGTGAAAATATTAAGGGCAACACATATATGTTGCCCTTAATTAGGTTTCTGCAGTTTATTTTTACAAGCTACAATGTATTATCGTTGTCATTATTATCACCGCCTACGAAGTCGTCGTATTCAGTTGATTCGTCATCGTATTCGGTTGATTCGTCATCTTCCTTGAGTTTTTTTTCGTCTAATATTTTTCTAAGCTTTTCTGGAAGGATGTTTGTGTTTTCTATATACCTCATCGCCATAGTGTCTACAAACAATTCTTGTGCTTCTTCTACAAGCCTATCAGTGGTTATAAAGCTTTTTGGATAGGTGTAGTGTAAAACTAAGACCTGTAGGTTGTCCCAATCGATGTTGGGGAATCTTTTTTTTGCATTATTTATGAATTTGGTGGAGTATGATACCAACTTATTCTTGAAGTTTTGCGCAGATGCAGCATTGTTTTCAATGAAAACTATTTTGTTGATTTTTTGATTCGCAGGGGTGTTTATATTAATATAGTCTGCGACTGCTCCTGCTTTATCCGTCGCTTTTTCTCCTCCTCCAGAATACAAGTACATAGCGCCGGCACCTGCAGCATCAACATCGAATACACTCTCAATAAAGTCTTTCTTTTTCTGTGTGTTTGGCTGACCAGAGGCAATCATCATTTTTGCTTTGCTCTTTACTAGCGCTTTAATCTGCTCGGCTAATGAGGGTTCCATTGCTTTATATTCATAGATAGCTATGCCTCGTAATATATCCTTTACTAACTTATTGAAACTTTCAAGTGATTCATTTGGCATCCCCAGTTTTTTTATTGCCTCACTAAACTCTTCCTCGGATTCCCTGAAAATCTCTGCGGTGAAGAGGGCAGAATACTCTTTACCGTCGAGTTTTACTGATTTGATGCTTAATGTTTCGTCAAAATCAAAAACCACATATGTTTGAGCATCGACGGCTATGCCGTTTTTCGCAAGCATCGCGCTTAAGTTTTCATATGAATTCAGTGTGTCTAAGGTTACTTTCGCACCCTCGTTGGAGTTGTTATCTGACGAATACAGTGGTGCTGCAGTAAGAAAAATTATTGCCAAGAATATTCTAATCATTGTTTGTCCCTATTTTTTTTGTTCATAAGATTATTTTACAGATAAGGATTTAACAATAGGTAAATAAAGAAGGGTGTGCCTATCCCGTGCTTTTGCCTAAACTTACCGAAGGCAAGATCTTCTCAGAAATCTCCCAGTAGCGAATTTGAAAGCGGTCATGATGACAGCTTTTCTTGGCTTCTTGACACACTTTTACGGCTTGTTTGCATCGTGTATCACACTCGTTTTGCTGGCTTTCTGTGTCAAAGATCTTTAGAACGGCCTTGGATCCCATGCACAGTTGTGCCGCATCTTGACAAGCTTTGTGCTGATTAATGCACGCAGCTTTAAGAGATGCAGGAAGTAAAATCAGGCAAACTGCGAAGAATACCTTACCCAAAGGCGATGGACTCGCGCTTCATTGGGTTGACCATTAAGTACGGGTGTTGCGCCAAACACTGATATTCATGTGTTGTGTAGCGCCAGGCTGACTTATCAGCAAACAAGGCACGTAATAGCTTGTTGTGAATGCCATGGCCAGTTTGAGATCCGCGGACGTATCCCTGGATAGGGGCGCCTGCCATATACAAGTCACCAACGGTGTCCAAGATTTTGTGGCGCACACATTCGTCGTCAAAACGCAGGCCATCTTCGTTAAGGACCTTGTCGCCATCGATAACGACTGCGTTTTCAAGGGAGCCACCTTTTGCCAAACCCATGGAGCGCAGCTTTTCGACTTCTGACAGATAACCAAAAGTGCGAGCGCGGGCAATGTGCTGGCGGAAAGATTCTGTAGAACCATCGTATGAATAATGCTGAGAATCCAACGTTGCAAACTTACGGAAGTGAAAGTCGCAATCAACCCGGAAAGATGTTGAAGGGGACAATGTAATCCAGCAGTCTTCATCAAGCTTGACGGTGATTTCTTTCAGGATCTGGATGGATGTGCGTGGAAGAGCTTGTTCCTGCACACCGACTTTTTCAATGGCGCTGATAAACTGATCACTGCTGCCATCCAGGATGGGCACTTCCGGGCCGTTGATGTCAATGCGCACATTGTCGATCTCGCAAGCAAACAGAGCTGCCATAACGTGCTCGACTGTGCTGACAGAAACATCAGCATCGTTGGTGATTTTAGTGCTAAGCATTGTGTCGGTGACATTATCCCAACGGCAGGCAACTTCATTGTTCTTATCCGTAATGTCTGTACGGACAAAAACAATTCCTGTTCCCGCTTTTGCAGGGGTCAGTGTCATCGTGATATCAACACCAGAATGTAGGCCAACACCCAGGAATTCAACAGGGCCAGCAACGGTTTTCTGACAGTCAGGAGTATTATTATTCAATGCTTGCATACTAAATTATTGTTAGTTCTCTATACCATACAGACTAAAAGAATTATGCAAGGTGCTCAATAAGTGCTTTATTACATATTGTTACGCCTGCGTACCCATTCTAGGCATGCTTCTTTGTCCGGGATGCAGGTTTGTTCTAGCCACCAGGCTTCTGCTTCGTCGAGGATACTACCAATTTTTGGCCCTTTTTCAAGTCCTAATGCCAATAAGTCTCGGCCTTTCAGTGGGAAAGAGGGGTTTTCCCATCGTGTGCTGATGACCATAGCATCCTGAATGCGCTGCTTATCGACTTCAGGGCGCTGTGCCTCTTGTATCATAACAAGATCCTCAAAGATGTCGGATCCATGGTTGTACAACAGGACTGTTGCGATGCGTTGATCGTGGATATTTGGCAGGTCATGTAGAAGATCAGTCAGCAGTTTTAAGCGCTTTTTGTCCTTCGTGGAAATGGGTAGATATTTTGTAATGCTGGTTACCGACTCCACATTGCCTTCCATCAAACTGGCGAACCGCCTAATTGGACAAGGGGCGCGATGCAGCATTTTTTCTACTTCTACCAAATTCCGCAGGGTTTGTGCGATGGTTTTTTCATGAATGTGCCCGGGGAACATGTGTGGCAGCACATGATGTTTGTGCATCAAGGCAATAGCATCAGTGGGGTCTGGTGCTGATAGCAATCTGCGCCATTCATACCAAACACGCTCTTTAGACAGGGATTTTATATTGAATGCTTCATGTTCGCACGCCATTAAGTGGTCAGCATCGGGATTCAGCCGGCCATAGTAGGCATAAAATCTAAAAAAGCGCAGAATCCGCAGGTAGTCTTCTTTGATGCGGTTGCGTGCCGTTCCAATAAAGCGCACGCGCCCTTGCTCGATATCAGGCAAGCCGCCCACGGGGTCATACATGGTGCCGTCCATATCTACATACAGGGCATTCATCGTTAGATCTCGACGACGGGCATCTTCTTCCCAATTATCGATATATTCTACGGTTGCGTGGCGACCAAAGGTCTCGATGTCGGTGCGTAATGTCGTGACATGAAAGGACATTTCAGGTGTCACAGCCAGTACGGCTCCATGCGCCATACCAACGGGAAAAGCTCGGATGCCGGCGCGTGCCAGCAGGTCCATAACTTTTTCAGGTGGGTCTTGGGTCGCAATGTCCACATCAACGGTTGCAACACACAGGATGGCATCGCGTACACAGCCACCAACACAGCGCACGGTAGCGCCTTCCGCCATTAAAGCTGTCATCACTTCCATGGTAGAAGAAAGGGTAAGCCAATCCTGTGAAGGTATTTTTCCAACCGCTTGCATGAACTTATTCTGGCATGAAAGGATCCGGTATGGCAAAAAGAAATATATTAACAACAACAAGGAACTTTATGTCTTATAAAGATATTCTCTCGGGCCCAGAAATTCTTCCTGAATCTGCAAAGCATCTTGTGGTGTTGCTGCATGGATATGGCTCGAATGGCGATGATCTGATTTCCCTGGCGGAAGAGTGGTGCGGAGATATGCCGGACACGGCTTTTATCGCGCCAAATGCTTTTGAGCCGTTGCCAATGATGTTTGCAAACGCATACCAGTGGTTTGACCTCAGCCAGCGAGATCCGCAGCATTATATTCAAGGCATGGAACAGGCGATCCCTAAAGCGCAAGCATATCTTGACGCGGTTCTGCAAGCCTTTGCGCTGGAAGACAAAAACCTGTCGCTGGTAGGCTTTTCTCAAGGCGCCATGATGGCTATTAGCCTGGGGCTAAACCGTCAGAATGACATTGCCGGTGTGCTTGGGTATTCAGGCAAGTATATCCACCCAGAGTCACTGCCCGTAAACGCAAGGCCAGAGATGTTGTTGATTCATGGCGATCACGATGATGTGGTTCCCTTTGACAGCCTGCATGAAGCAAAAGCTGCCCTGCAGCAGCACAACGTTAAAGTCACAACAGAGGCTTGCCAAGGTCTAGGGCATAGCATAGACGCGAAAGGGCTTGCATTGGGTAGGGAATTCCTGAACAATAATAGGAATCTACACAACACGGGAGAATAGTATGGCTCGATCTAAAATCGCGCTAGTTGGTGCTGGCCACATTGGCGGTACCCTGGCGTATCTAACTGGTATGAAGCATTTGGGTGATGTTGCCCTAATTGATATTGCTGAAGGCATTCCGCAAGGCAAGGCTTTGGACATTGTTGAATCCTCTCCGGTTGAAGGGTTTGATTCGCATATGACGGGCTCGCAAGATTATGCTGCGATGAAGGATTCTGATGTCGTGATCATTACGGCAGGCGTACCGCGCAAGCCTGGCATGAGCCGCGATGACTTGCTCAGTATTAATGCTGGCGTCATGAAATCCGTCGGTGAAGCCATCCGCACCTATTGCCCGAATGCTTTTGTCATAACGGTTACAAACCCGCTGGATGCGATGGTCTATGTCCTGCGTGAATGCTGTGGCCTGCCGCACAATATGGTGGTTGGAATGGCAGGCGTGTTGGATTCCGCACGCTTTCGGTATTTCTTGGCAGAAGAAATGAACGTCTCTGTTGAAGATGTCAGCGCCTTTGTCCTTGGCGGTCATGGTGACACAATGGTGCCGCTGGTCCGCTATACAACGGTTGCAGGTATCCCTTTGCCTGACTTGATTAAAATGGGTTGGATCACCCAAGCGCGTCTCGATGAAATCGTCCAGCGCACACGTCAGGGTGGCGGCGAGATTGTCTCGCTTCTGAAGACGGGTTCTGCTTACTACGCACCGGCTTCATCAGCAATTGCGATGGCTGAATCTTACTTGCGCGACCGCAAGCGTGTTTTGCCATGTGCTGCTTGGGTCGATGGTGCTTATGGCTTGAACGGTATGTATGTAGGTGTTCCAACAGTTATAGGTGCCGGTGGTGTCGAGCGTATCGTGGATATCGAGCTGAATCAGGAAGAGCAGGCAATGTTCGACAGCTCCGCTGATGCTGTACGCGAACTGGTTGGGGCTGTTCAACAGTTCTTGCCAAATGCATCGCCAACACAAACTGCGAGTAACGGCTGATCATGCAGCGCTATGAAGCGATAACAAATGGAATTAATGTATCCGTTCTGCCGGCATTCTTAGAGGAGGAATCCTCGCCGGCAGAGGATCGCTATGTTTGGCTGTATCATATTGAAATTGAAAATTTCAGCACCAAGAAAGTCAAGCTTTTGACCAGGCGCTGGGAGATCATTGATAGCTCAGGCTATGTAGATATTGTTGATGGGGAAGGGGTAGTGGGCCAGAAGCCTACCATCGAGCCTGACCAATCATATGAATATGCCAGTGCTGTGCCATTGCGAACACCTTCTGGTATGATGCGCGGTGTCTTCCGCATGATTACAGAGGATAAAAAACAGCTGATCGTTAAGATCCCGCCGTTTTCACTGGATAGCCCATTTGATATGGCTGTTGCTAATTAAAGTGCTTTCAAGTAGATAGAAAATTCTTCAGAAAAACGGTTTTTTGCGTCTGCGTTTTCAGGTACATTGTGGATAGAATCGTCTATTTGTCATATTTAACTGAAGGAAAATCCTGATGGCCGTTGTTACTGCTAAACTTGCTGATGTTCAACCTCCCACACCTGTTGCTCCAGAAGACCTGAAGCCTAAGATAAGTGTTATGGGCGTTGGAGGTGCCGGTGGTAATGCTGTTAACAACATGATCCGCTCGAAGTTGATAGGGTGCGAGTTCATTGCTGCAAATACAGATGCACAAGCAATTAAGGAATCTCTCGCCGACACCAAAATTCAGCTGGGCCTTGAGATCACACAGGGGCTGGGTGCTGGATCTAAGCCAGATACGGGCCGGGCAGCGGCAGAAGAATCAATTGAGGAAGTCACAAAACTTATCAAAGACAGTAACATGTTATTCATCACCGCCGGTATGGGTGGTGGCACCGGCACAGGTGCAGCACCTGTTATTGCACGCGCAGCGCGTGAAATGGGAATCCTAACAGTTGGTGTGGTCACAAAGCCTTTCCAATTCGAAGGCGCGCATCGTCAAAATATGGCGGAAAAAGGGATTGAGGAACTGCAAAAACATGTGGACACACTGATCATTATCCCGAACCAAAACTTGTTTAGGATCGCGAACGAAAAAACAACATTTGCCGATGCCTTTAAAGCGGCAGATGATGTTCTATATTCTGGTGTGCGCAGCGTAACCGACCTGATGATAATTCCCGGTCTGATCAACCTTGACTATGCGGATATTTCGACTGTTACCAAGGATGGTGGTAAAGCCATGATGGGCACTGGTGAGGCAGAAGGCGATAACCGTGCCATGCAAGCGGCTGAGGAGGCCATTTCAAATCCGCTGTTGGAGGATTCTTCCATGCGGGGTGCAAAGGGTGTGCTGATCAGTGTGACGGGTGGTATGGACATGACCTTGTTTGAAGTTGATGAGGCGGTAAACCGCATCCGTGAAGAAATTGAATCAGAAGCCAACATCATTTTTGGATCAACATTTGACGAGCGCTTGAATGGTAAGCTACGCGTTTCAGTTGTTGCAACAGGCATTGATCAGGAGGATCAAGGTCTTGGCCCGCGACTGGTATATTCCGAGGATGAGCTCGAGGAGCAAACGGACGACACATCTGAGGCGCAAACTGAGGCTAGCGAGCAAGATATGTTTGATGACGACACAAGCCAGCCTGAAGAGACGCTGCTAGATGATCGTGAACAACGCGCTCGGGCCATGGAAGAAATTGAAGATGCTCTGCAATCATTCAAGCAAGACCCTGAGGCAGCGCAACCTGCATCGCCAGCAGGGGATCATGCTTTCGAGGATCCCTTTGGCGAGGACAGCCCCTATGGTCGTGAAGATCCATTCGAACAGCAGGAAGAGGAAAAGCCTTCTTTGTTCCAACGTATGAAGTCTTCTTTTATGGGCAGTAAGAAAACCCGCCAGCCAGAAGAACCTCAGGTGCGTCAAGTCCGCATTCAGTCAAATCAAGCAGCATCTCTGGATGACGATGATGATTTGGATGTATCGGAAGTGCCGGCATACATTCGTCGCCAAAAAGAAGGTATGTAAGTATAGTTGCCAATAAACGTATTGTTTGGATTCCCGGGCTAAGCTCATAATTGTCCGGGATAAACTTGGGGCGGTGTGCTGTGAGCATATATCAACCAAGGGGTTCAGGATATTATTAGTATGCATGATTGCTTTTGAAAGAGCTGAGGGCAGAACTCTATTACTCTCCCCCGTTACCTAACACTCCGACTTCCCGCGGCTTGACCCATAACTGTCCGGAATAAATTGGGGTGGTGAGCTGAAAGCATATAACC